>JBAWZF010000054.1 GCA_037143175.1 bacterium | reverse complement strand
GGGCGGTGGAATATTGTCTGTTGACACCTACTCTTTGATGGGTGACCCTGATCCCGCGAAGTTGATGAGGTACTATGTTTCGCAACATTCAACTTAAATATAAAAGTCGAGACGCACGTCTCACTGAACAGGTCGCCCTGCACTTTGATGCGCCTGGCACTCCCGTCGGAATGTTTCCCGTCGGATCGGGTAACATCAATGATACCTTTCTGGCGATCTATCGCACGAGCTATTCAGAAACCCGTTGTATCATCCAGCGTGTCAACAAAAAGGTCTTTCGCAAACCTGAAGCGCTGGTGAAAAATCTCAGGTTGGTGACCGAGCATGTTCATCACCGGCTTGAAAAAGAGCGGAATACCGCCGACCGGATCTGGCAACTGCCGCGGCTGATTCCGGCAAAGACGGGTGCGGATTTTCATCTTGATGACTCTGGCGAATATTGGCGTGCCATTACCCTGATTGACTCCGCTGTGGCTTACGATCAAGCCCAAGGGGTTGAGCATGCGTGTGAGGCTGGCACAGTTTTGGGTCAGTTTCACAGACTGGTCATGGATTTGGCCCCGGAAAGTTTGGAAGTCACAATTCCTGGTTTTCATCATACTCCGGGGTATCTGGCCGCCTATGACCGCACGCTAGATTCGGCGGCTGCACGAGAGTGTGTTAATAACGATAATCTGACGGCTGATCTCTGTCGTTTTGTAAGTGCTCGCCGGGAATTATGCGGGATTTTAGATGCCGCGCGTGGGCGTGGAGACTTGCGTGTACGGATCATGCACGGTGACCCCAAGATCAACAATATTCTGATGGACAACATCACCGGGCGAGGGACTAGCATCATCGATCTCGACACGGTTGGTTCAGGCCTGATCCAATGGGATTATGGGGATGCTGTCCGTTCGCTCTGCAACCCTGCGGGAGAGGATGCTCCCGACCTTGAGGCCGTTGAATTCAGTCTCGAGCTTTGTCAGGCGTTTACGGCGGGCTATATCGGCCAAGCGGCGGATTTCATGACCGGGGAGGATCGATATTACCTCTATGACTCTATCCGGTTGATTACATTCGAATTGGGGCTCAGGTTTCTTCAGGATCATCTGGCTGGTAACGTCTATTTCAAGACCCGCCATCCTCGTCATAATCTGGATCGTGCCGCTGTCCAGTTCCGCCTTTGTGAGCGGGTAGAAGCACACGAGAAGTCCCTTCGCGACCTGATCGCACGTTGTAACTAACAGGCAAAAGCGATGCAGCCAAAGGGAGCAGAGGGGCGGGAACCACCTGGAGGGCGAACCTTGTGTGAGCCGTGTCCATAAAGGATGTTGAACGCCACCTTGAGATGGAAGAGTCCATTTGGTCGCGAGCTCGAAGAATGAGAATAAGTAAGTAGCCGAACAAGAAGATGAGTAATTTAAAATGTAAAGAAGCACGCCTGTAAACCCCACCAAACTTTATGAAAAACCCAAAAATAACTATAATCGGGCTCGGCTATGTCGGGCTTCCCTTGGCCGTCGAATTCGGAAAGAAGTTTCCCGTCGTCGGCTTTGACATCAACGCCAAACGACTGGACGAACTCCGCGCCGGCCATGACCGTACCCTTGAGGTTAGTGCTGCCGATCTCAAGGATTCCAGCCATCTCACTTTCTCTAGCAGCATTGAAGACATTAAGCAAAGCGATTATTTCATCGTTACGGTTCCTACCCCGATAGACGCCTATAACCGTCCCGATCTTACACCTCTCATCAAGGCTAGTGAGACAGTTGGCAAAGCCCTCAAGCCCGGTGCGGTGGTCATCTACGAAAGCACGGTCTATCCTGGTTGCACTGAAGAGGACTGCGTCCCAGTTCTTGAGAAATTTAGTGGCCTCAAATTCAACAAAGACTTCTTTTGCGGCTATAGCCCCGAACGTATCAATCCCGGCGACAAAGTGCATACCGTTACCAAGATCAAGAAAATTACCGCAGGCTCAACTCCAGAAGTGGCGAAGGCCGTGGACGAGCTCTATCGCTCCATCATCACCGCAGGGACACATCTGGCACCCAGCATTAAGGTGGCAGAGGCGGCAAAGGTCATTGAAAACTCCCAGCGTGATATCAATATTGCGTTTGTAAATGAGTTGGCGCTGATCTTTGCCCGCATGGGGATTGACACTCTGGATGTATTGGAAGCCGCCGGGACCAAATGGAACTTTTTGCCGTTCAGGCCGGGACTCGTGGGGGGCCACTGTATCGGTGTGGACCCCTATTATCTTACCCATAAAGCGGAGTCAGTTGGATATCACCCTGAGATCATTCTGGCGGGAAGGCGACTCAACGATAATATGCCCGCTTATGTTGCCAATCGAGTTGTCAAACTCATGATCCAAAAAGGCCACAAGGTGCAAGGAGCCAATGTTTTGGTGTTGGGGATTACTTTCAAGGAAAACTGTCCTGACATCCGCAACTCAAAAGTGATTGGGGTTATTCGTGAACTCAAGGATTATGGGTGTAGTGTTATAATCCATGATCCATGGGCCGATGCCGGTGAGGTCCGCCATGAGTATGACGTCGACCTTAGTTCTCGCCCAAATGGTGGATCTGAGGCCGATATTGACGCAGTTGTTCTGGCTGTTTCCCACGATAAATTTAGTGATATTGATTATTCTAAATTCACCAAGAAGAACGTAGTGATCTTTGATATTAAATCGGTATTGGCAAAAGATCTCGTTGATGGGCGACTGTAGGTCCTTCCATGACTCCTGACTCTCAGGCTTCAACATTAGTCTCTGAACTTTAAACTCGAAACTCTTTTAAGGGTCCACATGCATATCCTCGTTACAGGCGCTGCTGGCTTCATCGGCTCACATTTAAGCAACAAACTTCTCGATCTTGGACATACGGTTGTTGGGGTTGATAACTTCAATCATTACTATTCCGTAAAACTAAAGCGGGACCGGCATGCGATTCTTGAAAAGCGGCAGGGCTACACAGGTGTAGAAGCGGATATTTGCGACTACAAACTCATGACATCCCTATTTCAGGCCCATAAGTTCGATCGAGTCTGTCACCTGGCGGCCCAAGCAGGTGTTCGATATTCAATCACGCATCCTTTTGCCTACCAAAGGGCTAATTCCGAAGGGTTTTTGAGTATTCTGGAGTCATGTCGGCATGCCAAGACGCCACGTCTTGTATACGCCTCAAGCTCAAGCGTCTATGGCGGTAACACGAAACTTCCCTTTAGTGAGACTGACTCAGTAGATACCCCAGTTAGTCTCTATGCTGCCACAAAGAAGGCAAATGAATTGAATGCTCACACATACACACACCTTTATGGCATGCAGACCGTCGGCCTGCGATTTTTCACAGTCTACGGACCTTGGGGTCGCCCGGACATGGCTATGTGGTTATTTGCCGAAGCTATGCTAGCTGGAAAGCCTATCAAGGTATTCAACAATGGTCAGATGCGTCGTGATTTCACCTATGTAGATGACATCATTCAAGGTGTCATCGGTTCGTTGTTTTCCGACAAGTTAGCCCCCTACGAAATATTCAATATTGGCAATAATCGTTCCGAAGCCCTGCTCGACATGATCGGTATTCTTGGAGATGCATTGGGGGTCACCCCGAAGATGGAATTCCTGCCGCTTCAGCCTGGAGATGTCCCTGCGACCTATGCGGATATTAGGCGAATTCAGCAGAAATGCGGCTATGAGCCCACTACGCCGATCAGCGTCGGGATTCCGAAGTTTGTGGAGTGGTACAAGGGGTGCAAAGTTTTATAGAAATTTCGCAAGGATTCACGGCTGAATCAAAGTGGGCTCTGTTCAGGGTTTACCGAATGCGTAATATGATGTCTAACGCCGAAATTTAATGACCGGTGCGCGATGTTGCCTTTCTATTACGTGTGATGGTTTGTTTCGCGATGACACAATAGAGTATATACTCTGAAGAAAATTCAAATTTCAAATAATCACCGAATATTAACGGCGCAAATTCGGTGAAATATTCCTCGGGAACGATCTCCTGAATTAGGCATCGCGAGGTTAAAAAGCGGCAAAATATTCGAAATAAATAATTTGTCCTGCAAACATGGAGAAAATACATAATGCGTACAGTCTGCAAATGGTATCAATTATCACGACGCCTATATCTGGCAAAGATTCCTGTGTTGCCGAAAATCATAAAGCGATGTATCCGGATTGTTTTCTCGTGCGATCTCCCCTTTACCGCTGAGATCGATAGGGGGGTTGAGTTTGCCCATAGCGGATTAGGCGTTGTCATTCATTCGAAAGCTATTATTGGTTCGGGTACTGTCATATATCAGAATGTTACCATCGGAGGGAATGGCAAATCGGAGGAGTTGAACGGCATTCCTGTGATAGGTAAACATGTGTTTATTGGCGCAGGTGCGGTGATACTTGGTCCGGTGACGATTGGAGATTATGCTAAAGTCGGAGCAAATGCGGTGGTGTTGCACTCGATTCCCGCACACGCTGTCGCAGTAGGCGTGCCTGCAAGAATCATAAAGATGAATGCGCTGCATTCCGACTCCGAAAACTAAAAGAGTAAGCTAAACTCTGGAAGGCTAATCAATGGAACATGTACTTCACGTGTTGGCAAGTCTTAACCGTGGTGGAGCTGAAACTCGGATTGTTGAGCTCTATCGCGAAATCGATCGCAATCGCCTGCAATTCGATTTTCTTGTACATCAGCCTGGGGAACATAGCTACGATGAGGCCATTAAATCAATGGGAGGGTTAAAATACACCATTAGCGATCCTCGAGCACAGGGAGTTCTTGTGCATTTTATTGATATCCTAAGAATGTTAAGGCGAGAAGGGCCTTTCCGAGCAGTGCATGCGCACACCTCATACCATGCCGGTTTGGCACTGCTTGCGGCACGCTTAGCAGGAGTCAAGTATCGCGTGGCCCACGCCCGCACGACATCAACTTTTGAGTCACGCCGGCCGATTAAGCGCATGATTGTTGCCTTGGGACGTGCATTGATCCGTGCCAATGCAACAAGCCTTCTCGCTATCAGTGAAGATGCGGCAAAGTTCGTGTTTGGGAATCGCGTAGTACGCCAGGGCAGAGTAACAATTGTTCCTAATGCTATCAATCTAGAGCCATATGCCTGCCTTTGTGAAGATGATAATCTGGCGATGCGCAAACAGCTTGCAATCCCGCGGGACGCACTTGTCCTTGGGCATGTCGGTCGATTCTCTTTCATGAAAAATCAAGAATTCCTGCTGATAGTTCTCGGTAAATTACGCGCGAGTGGAGTCGATGCGCGACTGATTCTGGTCGGTGATGGAGAACGCCGGCGGCGTGTAGAGTCCCTTTCAAGGAATGCGGGTATAGATGAATTTGTCAACTTCCTGGGAGTTCGCGATGACATCGCGCGATTAAATAGGATGTTCGATGTGTACGCCATGCCATCCCTGTTTGAAGGTTTAGGGGGGGCCGCAATCGAGGCCCAGGCGGCAGGAACCCCATGTGTTTTAGCCCAAGGCATACCGAAGTCCGTCGATATGGGACTCGGATTAGTGGAGTTTTTGTCTCTGAATGATGCTCAAGAGTGGGCTGACGCTGTGTTGCGTGACGCTGGAAAACCGCGTGTCCCATTTGTGACCATTTGTGATGCATTCCAAAGGCTGGGATTTACAATTGTGAACGAGCGCCAAATGTTTTTATCTAGTTATGGAATGAAGTTAGATGACGGTATTGTGAGTCGGAAGAATAGGAAATGCAAATGAGTGATAAGGTAAAACGCGTGTTGCAAGTTGTGCCCTCTATGGGATTTGGAGGCATCTCAACGATGCTGATGAGCATTTATCGTAATCTCGACACTTCTCGGGTGCAGTTTGATTTTGTCGCATTTATTGAAGGGGAATACTCCGCTGAGGTAACCAATCGTGGAGGAAAAGTCTTTTACTTTAAGTTGATGAAAAAACAAGGGCTGCCCGCATATATGTCAAGCCTTCGAGCCGTAATTGCTCAGCATGGTCCCTATGAGGCGATACATGCCCACCGGGCTTACCACGACGGCTTCACCCTTTGGGCGGCACATCAGGCGGGTATCAATCGTCGCATTGCTCATATCCATACCAGCAACCTAGAAATGAAGTCGAGACGCATTTTGCTTCCGTTTTTAAACTGGCTGCTTCTTCGCAACGCCACAATTCGTCTTGCATGCAGTCATGATGCCGGTGTCTTTTCCTATGGACGACATCAATTTGAGGTGCTCTCAAATGCGATCGATGCTGAACGGTATCGGATAGCGGCAACACGTGACCGGTCTCTTTTGCGCCACGAACTTGGGGCTGGCAAGGACATGCTGGTGATTGGCCATGTGGGGAGATTCTCGCCTGTAAAGAATCACGACTTTGCGCTCGAAGTTGCATCGCGACTTCATGCGGACGGTGTTAAATTTAAATTAGTTTTAGCTGGAGACGGGCCTTTACGATCGGAAATGGAGCAAAAGGCGTCCAAGTTGTCGCTCGATAGTTGTGTTGCTTTTCTGGGATTGCGCTCTGATATCCCAGATGTCATGCATGCGTTGGATGTTTTAATTCTTCCTTCTCACTTTGAAGGGCTTCCTCTTACTGTGCTTGAAGCACAGGCGATGGGCACTCCTTGTTTGATGTCCGTTGGTGTCCCCCGTGCCGCAGATATTGGGATAGGTTTAGCTCATTTCATGGACCTTAAGGATGGGGCAGTGGCCTGGGCAATTAAACTTAAGGAAATATCTGGAAACGGCAAGCGCGACTCAATAGTAGCCTTACAAGCACTCTCTGGTGCCGGATATGATCTGCAAAAGAATATTAAGCGTTTGCTCGATTTATATGGCATTAACTGAAGATTATCACTTTTTCTCGTGTAGTGTTCCATTCGTATATGCTCCCGCCATCGGTCCCGAGGCAAGCGTTCAATAAGTTTTGTTAGCATGACCATGTGGCCGGTAAGTGAATATATAAACGTGGGTGATATTTGAGCCAGCGTATAACGTGTGCTTTTTTCGTTCGTCCGATCAGATTGTCACAATATGAATGCGAGAATGGATAAAGAACGGAATGGATTTAGGGGCGAAAGAAATTCACCCGAAAAACTAGTAGTGGGAGCAAAGGCGTGGCTGGTAATTCCCGTCGTTCTGAGCGCAATCCTTTTGATTTGTTACTCATACACGCAAAACATCCAGATATTGATTGCATGTAGCGGCCTATTATTTCTTATGGTCATCTTTGGGACACCTGTCGCGTCTTTCTACCTTATTCTGTTTCTGTTGCCGTCATTGTCGTTATTTAAATCAGAGGGAATGTCGTTCTCCTATGCGACAGTGTTCTTGTTCTTTTGCTTGTTGAAACATGTTGCCAGTCAAGCCAGAAAAATGCGCCTTGCTGTTTTCCCCTTTATTTCAGCGATGGCCGTGATCGCGTATGAGCTGACGCATGCCTTTACATATACGAAGGATGAGGTGGTCCAGTTGATTCGCTGGGTAGTTCTCTTTTTCTATGCAGTGTTGCTGGTTATCGATAGCAACTTTCGGTACGATCACAAACGTGCTGTACATGCCTTGCTTTTCGGTTTTTTAGTGTCCGCTGTGTCGGGAATTGTTGCCAATCAGAATGTGGATCTCCCTGTCGTTGAAGGACGCTTGCAACGGTTCGAAGGTGTGGCCGGCGATCCCAATGGATATGCCATGATGGGCATTATTATCGCATTCTTTTTGTTCAGTCTCTATCGGCATGGAGAGCGGCGGGATGCGCGGTATGTGATTGGATTCGTTGGAGTCCTCCTGCTCTGTCTAAAAACTTACTCCCGTGGGTTTATCATCACATTTTCTGTGATGGTGACCATCGCGGCGTTTTACGTCTGCCTCCATGGCAATAAAAGAGTTCGGACATTTATTGGTAGTACTGTTGCCCTTGCTGCGGTATTGGCTTTTTCGTTATGGACATACCTTGCGCCGCTGGTTGACATAATGATTTATCGTTGGACCTTCTCGTCAGATATCAATGACATAAGTAGCGATCGTATCGCTATTGCCAAATACTACTGGAATAATTTATTTTTAACATCATCGCATTTGCTTTGGGGATCCGGGTTAATCGGGTACCTGCGTGATTATAATTACGAGAACGGAACTCATAATACTTATCTCGAATTGCTTGTGAGCTGGGGGATCATAGGAGCGGTTATCTTTGGGGTTTTTCTTTACTCACTCTATGTGGCGATGGAGTGCAAGTTCGGGAAGGTTAAGGCGAACTTGGATGCATATTTCCCGTTAATGGCAATGGCGGTGTACTTGATGACACTGCAATCGCTCGCTAAATACAGCACGTTCTTCCTGCTCGTTTTAGTAATTGGAAATATCTTCTATCGGCGAGTAGATCATAATAACTATTGATCGATAAAAGCCGAAGGTGAAGGAGTTTGCGGAAATGCGAGGTAAAAAGGCATTATCGAACGTGACTGCAAGCCTGACATTGCAGATTGTCACATCCTTGGCAGGTTTCATTATTCCCAAGCTGCTTATTTCTGCCTATGGATCATCCATAAATGGATTGATTGCGTCCATTAAAAGCTTCATGTACTACCTCAATCTAGTAGAAACAGGCATTGGGACGTCTACCATTGTGGCTTTATACTCACCTCTTGCACTAAAGGATAAAGGCGCCATCAATGGGATACTTGCAGCTGCTCAAAGATTTTATAACCATGCAGGGGTGCTTCTTACTGGGTTAATTGTCGTCCTTGCGACAGTATACCCGCACATTGTAAAACACTCCGTGAGTGCGTCAACGGCATCTCTAATGGTGATAATTATCGGCGTGAGCAGTCTTTCGCATTACTTTTTAATGGGGAAGAACCGGGTATTGCTAACTGCTGACCAGCGTAGTTTTGTAATTTCGCTAAATCAAGCCGCAGCAGTGATTCTCTCTACAACAGCTTGCGTATTCCTGATACTATTCCGTGTGCATATTGTCGTAATACAGGGAGTTATTACGATAATATATACAGCACAAGCGATTACGCTCACGCTCTACGTGCGGAAGAATTATCCCTTTCTAGAAAAATGCGTTGCGCCATCATCAGGCGCGGGAGATAAGCGCTGGGATGCTATGCTTCATCAGCTTGGTTTTGTCCTGACATCGAACTCCCCTATTGTGTTGATTACAATCATTTGCGGCCTATCTGAAGTGAGCGTTTATGCTGTGTATTATATGATCATCGCTGCGGTAACGATGTTAATTTCATCCTGCTCGAATGGGATGACGGCAGGATTTGGCGAACTTATCATGAAAGAAAACACAGACAGAGTGGAGAAAGCTTTTGCGAGTTATGAGCATTTGTTTTTCATCATTCTTACGTGGGTATATACCTGTACGGCCATCCTCTATATTCCGTTCATTAACGTCTATGTTCAGGGATTCAAAGACGCGAACTATTTCCGCCCGTCATTTGTCATTCTTATGGTAATTACGGGATTTCTTTATTGCATGCGCTTCCCGTACCTAACCATGGTGAATGCTGCAGGGAAGTTTAAGGAAACGCGGGTTGGTGCAATAATCGAGCCATGTATTATCATTAGCGCAGGGACGGTATTTGCCAATTTGTTTGGTGTCCAAGGCATTCTAGTCGCAATGGGGATCGCATCATTATATCGTACGGTTGATTTAGCCATCTATTTCTCGAGGCATATCGGTAGACGGTCGGTTGGGGTTATCATTGCAAAAGTTGCATTGAACGCGACATGCGCAGTTATGGCGGGACTGCCATTCATCGTCGGATTTGTGCTGGTGAAAGCGTCCGATTTGAAGCTCTGGTGCATTTATGCTGGGCTTGTCGCCATTTGGACATTAGGTATCGTGCTTATAGGGAACTATCTGTTTTATAGGCTGGTGACCGTGCAATGCGTGTTGCGCTTAACAAATATTATCAGCAAGAGATCTTTCTAATAAGCAAGCAGGTTCTTTGAAAGAATATCAATAGACGACTCATGAAAGTTTTGATAATTGGAGGCTTTTCTCGTTCGCTGATTAATTTTCGCGGACCTTTAATTCGTGCGGTTCGGGATGCAGGACACGTGGTTGTGGCATGTGCGGGTGAGTCAGACGAGCGCGTAGAGGAAACGCTTTGCCAATGGGGCGTTAAATTCTATCGGATTCGACTGACCCGTGCAGGAATGAGCCCTTTTGCCGATTTATTGACATTCTTTGACCTATTTGCGCTCATGCGTAGGGTGCGGCCTGATGTCGTGCTGACCTATACTATCAAGCCGGTAATTTGGGGCGGTCTGGCCGCACGCGTGGCGGGCGCTCCGGTTACCCACTCGCTCATCACTGGCCTTGGGTATGCATTTATGGAGGCCGGAAATGCGCGGCAGCGCCTAGCGTCCATGGTGGCGACCAAGCTCTATAAGATTAGCCTGCGCTACAGTCGCACGGTCTTCTTTCAAAATCCTGATGACCTGGAGCTTTTTGTCAATCGTCAACTTGTACTCGAGGCGCAAACTCGCCTTCTTAACGGTTCCGGCGTTGATCTTATTCACTATCCCGTCACCCCTTTGCCTGTGTCGCCAGTATTTCTATTTATAGGTCGTTTGTTGGTAGATAAAGGGATTCAGGAGTATGTCGCAGCGATACGCATAGTCCGATCGGATGGCAAGTCGAATGCCGCGATTCTTGTAGGGGCATCCGACCCTAATCCATCATCCGTTAAACAGTCTGAAATTCAAGAGTGGTCGAAAGAGGGGATTGTCGACTATCGTGGCGAACTGGGTGATGTGCGGCCTGTGTTGGCGGAATGCTCTGTATATGTTTTGCCGTCTTATCGCGAGGGCACCCCGCGGACGGTTCTTGAAGCCATGGCCATGGGCCGGCCAATTATCACTACTGATGTGCCGGGCTGCCGCGAAACCGTAAAGTTGACAGCAAAGGGTATGGATCAAAGAAAGAACAGTGAATCCATCATGGAAGGTGAAAACGGGTTTTTGGTTCGCCCGCGTGATGCGGCTTCAGTCGCTACCGCGATGCGGATGTTTATAGATAATCCTGCTTTAATTTCTGATATGGGGCAACGCAGTCGCGAGATTGCTGAGGAGAAGTATGATGTGCATAAGATAAATGCGGTAATCCTCGAGGCCCTTGGGCTCGTGTAGGGGGAGTCAAGGCAATATTATTCCTGTTGGAAAGTATTCGGTGGCGTTTCCTGGCTTGCCCTGTGCAAAGTCGAATGGTGCGCAGTTGAGTGGGCCAGGACGAACGTTGCTAATCGTACAGCCGCCGAGGACGTCGGCTCCCACCTAATTCCTTGGCAATCCGCGATCTGAAACCCCTCAGATGACGACGAAAAACAAGGAAATGAACAATTCAACAGTTAACTTCGAACATCGAACGGTGCGATCGCGCCTTTATGTTCAACGTTTGATGTTCAATGTTCGCGTTATTTCTATCCTGCCACTGTGATAAGTGTTTGCTGTAACCTGTGAGCTGATAACAAATTAAGTGACGAACACGTTGAGAAGTATCATGAAAAGAGCATTTGATTTAATTTTGGTAATAGGAACGTCTTGGTTGTGGCTGCCTTTCCTGGGGCTTCTTGCCCTCGTAGTACGCAGAAAACTAGGTGGGCCGATATTATTTCGACAGCAGCGACCTGGTCTTCATGGGAAGCCCTTCATGCTACTCAAGTTCCGGACAATGACAGAGGCGAGGGATGTAAAGGGCCAGCTCCTTTCTGATTCCGATCGACTGACACCATTTGGTAGATTTTTGCGAAGTAGTAGTCTTGACGAACTTCCGGAATTTCTCAATGTGCTGCGCGGTGAAATGAGTCTAGTAGGGCCACGTCCGCTCCTAATGGAATATTTGCCGCGATATACCCCTGAACAGGCGCGGCGTCACGAAGTGCGGCCCGGGATCACCGGGTGGGCACAGGTGAATGGGCGTAATGCCATTTCCTGGGAAGATAAATTCAAGTTGGATTTATGGTATGTGGACCGTCACACGTTACTGCTAGACGTAAAGATCCTTGTTATGACCTTTAGTAAGGTATTTAAACGGGAAGGTATTAGTCAGGACGGTCAGGCGACAATGGAAAAGTTTATGGGGGGCGAATAGAATTGTGAATTTTGGATTTTAAATTCTAAATGCAGGGTGTGAATGAAAGAGAACATTATCAAGCAAAAGAGTTATGATTTCGCTTTGAAGATCATTGGGTTGTACCGGAAACTGGTTAAGGATAATGAGTTCATTCTTTCGAAACAGGTGCTACGTTCAGGGACAAGTATTGGTGCGAATATTGAGGAGGCGCAGGCGGCGCAGAGCAGGGCCGATTTTGTGTCAAAAATGTCGATAGCCTCTAAAGAGGCAAGGGAAACGTGTTATTGGCTGCGTCTGTTGCGGGATAGCAGCACTATTGCAAAATGTGATGTTGATCCGCTTTTGTTTGATGCGGAATCACTCGTAAACATATTGACGTCAATTGTGAAAACATCTGCGAAACCAACCAATTCAGAATCAAAAATTCAAAATTTATAATCAGATTTTTTATGAAAGAAAAAATCTTTATTTTTGGTGCAAGCGGTCATGCCAAGGTGGTGATCGACATTATTGAGCGGCAAGGGTGCTGTGATATCGCTTTTTTGATCGACGATGATCCCGCATTAAAGGACACAGAGTTCTTCGGGTACCACGTTATTGGAGGCAAGCAGGCACTGCTTGAAGCGCGGGATCGGGTTGGCGGTGGTATTGTTGCCATTGGCAGTAACCGTGCGCGAAGTGCTGTCGCTGGATGGTTGGAGGAGAATCGCTTCAGTTTGGTTTCCGCCGTTCATCCTTCGGCACAGATCGGGCGTGGGGCTACCATTGATGCCGGCACCGTGGTCATGGCGGGAGCAGTTGTAAATGCGGATGTTCGTATTGGGAAAAATGTCATCATCAACTCCCGAGCCAGCATTGATCATGACTGTAGGATTGGTGATACGGTTCATATTGCGCCAGGTAGCACTTTGTGTGGTACGGTGACTGTCGGAACTGGCACATTTGTCTGTGCGGGGGTAACGATTATCCCTAATCTGGCAATTGGGAGTAATGTTATTATCGGGGCCGGTTCTACGGTGAAAAAGCATGTGCCTGATGGCATGACCGTGGCGGGGAGTCCGGCTAAAGTTTTGAAAAGATGAGTGATGTTAGATTCTGAATGTTGAGTTAAAGGAATTATTATGACTTTTGAGAATCTTGCAATAAATGGCGGGAAGTCTGTTCGTGGCATTCCGTTTTCACACTGGCCTTTCTTCGATCAGGATGAAATTGATGCGGCCACTGCCCCGCTTCGCTCGGGCAAGGTCAATTACTGGACGGGGACTGAGGGACGTGAGTTTGAGCGGGAATTTGCCGCTTATACTGGATGCAAATACGCAATCGCTTTGACGAATGGCACCGTGGCTTTGGAGTTGCCCTTATACGCCTATGGAATCGGTGCTGGCGATGAAGTCATCACCACCTGTCGGACCTTCATTGCGTCGGCCAGTGCGATTGTCGCGCGCGGGGCAGTACCGGTTCTGGCGGAGGTTGATTCAGTAAGCCAGAATATCACGGCCGATACGATTCGCCCCCTGATCACCGCACGTACCAAGGCCATTATCTGTGTTCATCTGGCGGGCTGGCCTTGCGATATGGAGCCGATTATGGCGTTGGCTAAGGAACGCGGGCTGAAAGTGATTGAGGATTGCGCGCAGTGTCACGGGGCAACCTATCAGGGTAAGCCGGTTGGCTCGCTGGGTGATGTCGCCGCTTTTTCGTTCTGCCAGGATAAAATCATGACCACCGGTGGCGAGGGCGGCATGCTGACGACCAATGATGAGGCATTGTGGCGTAAGGCTTGGGAGTTCAAGGACCATGGCAAGAGTTATGATGCCGTCTATAATCGGCAGCATCCACCCGGCTTCCGCTGGCTTCATGAATCGTTTGGGACCAACTGGCGTCTGACCGAGATGCAATCGGCGATTGGCAGAGTTCAGCTTCGCAAGTTGCCCAGCTGGACTGCGGCCCGGCAGCGGCATGCCGCCATCCTGACGGACTCTTTCTCTCGCATTCCTGCCTTGCGGGTAACACCCGTTCCCGCCGGAATCGGCCATGCCATGTATAAATATTATGTCTTTGTCCGGCCGGAGAGGCTGGCGCCCGGCTGGGATCGGGATCGGGTCATGAATGCCATCACTGCGGAAGGCATCCCTTGCTTCAGTGGAAGTTGCAGCGAAATCTATCTTGAAAAAGCCTTTATTGATGCCGGCTATGGCCCGAAGGTGCGCTTGCCTGTTGCCAAAGAACTGGGCGAAACCAGTCTCATGTTCCTGGTTCACCCGACCTTGAATGAGGCGGATATGCACGACACCTGTAAGGCCGTAGAGAAGGTATTTGCACAGGCGGGGGTGTAGAGATTTTGGATGATGAATTCTGGATTTTGGATGGGGGAAGATACTGACGTTCATATATAAGTCCAGATAGCCGCGCCTGATCAGGCGTGGCTTTTTGATTTATAGGGACTATTGTCAGGATTCGGAGAAGAAAAGAATTTTTGACAGAATGAACAGAATGATCAAAATGGTGAGTAATCGACGGGTTTATTTTGTAAATTTTGTGCATTCTGTCAAAAATATTGGTTCCGGCTATGCTGGGTCAGGGACTAGGTGGCGTTCGGCGTCCTCGGCGAACGTTGCTAATAGGACAGCCGCCGGGGACGTCGGCTGCCACCTCATTCCCTTGCGTTCCGCGATCTGAAGCGCTTCAGATGATAAAATGTTGTAAAATCCTTTGACTTATGTGGGCTAACTTTTATATAAAGATCCTAATAAGAGCGATAAACAATGTTTAGGCGATATATTGTGTGTTTTATATGAATCTCCCTTTGCCAATACCCGTTGATAGAGCGCTCAAGAAACTTGGGGTGGATTTGTCATTGGCGCGACGGCGTCGTAACCTGACTCAAGCCATGATGGCTGAGCGGCTTGGCACATCCGTCATGACGGTGCGTCGGATGGAGGCGGGGCATCCCGGGACAGCCCTGCAGTACCTGGCGCGCGCCCTGCAAGTGTTCGGGGAGTTGGATAAACTCAGCGACTTATTGGACTCTGCGAAGGATACTGTCGGGCTCATCCTGATGAATGAGCAGGTTCCGATGCGGGTTCGCAAGCCCAAGCAGGGGAGTGGGGTTTTGTGATGGGCGCCAACAAAAACACCAGGAGCGCACAGAAGACTCAACTCGATGTATGCATCGGTAAGGAAGGGTTGCCTGTGGGGGAGCTCGCTTACGTTAAGGATGGTGCCCGCGAGTACTCGGTATTTGCCTACAGCCAGGATTGGCTACGTCATCCGGCCCATTTTGCCATCTCGCCTGACTTGGCCCTTGTGTCTGGTCACCAGGTGCGTAAGCCGCCGACCAAGGATGACACGCGATTCTTCCTGGCGCTCGCCGACACAGAGCCTGATGCCTGGGGGCGGCGGGTCATTGCCCGGGCACACGCAAAAGAACGCAAAAAAGACCCCGCACTAAAGGCGTTGACGGAGTTGGACTATTTGTGTGCCGTGGATGATTTTAGTCGCATCGGCGCACTACGGTTGCGCGATGATCAGGGTGATTTTTTGCGCACGGTTGAGCAAGGTCGGCAGGGTGCGGCGCCCTTGCTGGAACTGGAGCACATATTCGAGGCCAGCCGTGCCGTGGAGCGTAGTCAGGAGTCAGCCCAGGACCTGCGCTACCTTCTTGGAAAGGGTACCTCGCTGGGCGGGATGCGCCCCAAGTGCACGGTCCTGGATGATGACGGTACGCTCGCCTTGGGTAAGTTTCCAAGCGTAAAAGACGAGCGCAGCATTACCCGTGGCGAAGTGCTTGCTTTACGTCTCGCCCGTCAGGCGGGTATCGAGACCTCGAACGCGCGTATCGTGATAGTTAGAGACACCCCGATAGCGGTGATCAGTCGGTTCGACCGAACCCATGAGCATGGCCGGATTGCTTATCTGTCTGCGGCCTCACTCTTGCAGGCCGGCCGCAATGAAGAGCACGCTTACACCGAGGTGGTCGATGCCATGAAAACGGTCTGTGTCGAGGCGAAAGCGGATGCCCAACAACTGTGGCGACGACTGGTGTTCAACCACCTCATCACAAACGTCGACGACCATCTTCAGAACTTAGGTTTTCTTTATGCGGGCAACGGGCTGTGGCGGTTGGCTCCGGCCTTCGACCTCAACCCGTTTCCAGACAAGGACCGTGAGTCAAAAACATGGCTCAGCGAAGATACTGGTCCCATCACAACCATCGCGACCTTGCTTGAAAAGGCGAGCTACTTCCACCTGTCGGAACCAGAGGCTCTCACTGTCTTGGCAGAGGTCTATGGTGTCGTTACCCAGTGGCGCTCTTTAGCGCTGAGTGCCGAAGTGGGACTAACTGCGGCTGAAGTCGAGGAATTTGCGCCTGCATTCGAGCATTCAGAGATGGTGAGAGTCAAAGCACTGTGTGGTGAGTAGTGGGTCGTGAGTGGTTAACTAGCGCCCCTCCCACCGGAACGTCAGTCAAGGGACAATATATCCCTGGTTGGGTGTTGGTAGGCGCAACTCTGCATTTTGGCTTTCGATGTGGGGTGGATGTCCTCATCCACCTTGATGCCAGCTGGACCCGAAGATAGGCGAATGGGGGCCGGAAAAACAAGAAAGCGAACATCGAACGCGTTGTTCGCGCAAGAAAATGATTAAGACATCGAATTGATTTTTCCTTCCGTTGTCATACAATGCCGATCACCTGAATAAAAGAGGGGTAACCCGATGAAGATTGGTCTTTCGTCAAGCGGTGGAGTTTTGGTAGTTCACCACACTTTCCGGGAGAGCGGCGAATCAAATGCCTGCATCCGGATTATTTCGTCTCGAAAGGCCGTCAGGCGTGAAATTAGTCAATACATGGAGAAATGATATGAAAAAGGAATATGACTTTTCAAAGGGAGTTCGCGGCAAATTCTTTCGACCGGACGCAAAAATGAACCTGCCCGTCTACCTCGACTCAGATGTGTTGAGTTTTGTTGAAAAAATTGCATCCAGTAGGCGTTCTGACATTTCGGCCGTCGTCAACCGGTTGCTTAAGTCTGACATGCAACTGATTGAAGCCGCAAAATAATCCGCGAACCAGCTCTTTGATCGCCATGGTTGCAAAGAGGTAATATATTCCCGTTGGGAAATATTAGGTGGCGTTCGACGTCCTCGGCGAACGATTCGCTTGCCAGATCAATCAGCCGCCGAGGACGGCGGCTGCCACCTAATTCCTTTGCAATCCGCGATCTGAAGCGCTTCAGATGGGAATAAAGCCTCTTGTGGGAGGGGCGCTATGCGCCGCGACAGATTTCGATGGGAGTCTGAGAAGGGCCGTCGCGCCGCATATCTCCCTGACAAACGGAGTGAACAACTTGACGGAAGTACCTATTGTGGTACAGTAATGCTGAATGAGTATCGGTGACATAAGACTCAATGTTGTGTTCTTTCGGACGGAGTCGGGAACGGAGCCTGTACGGAAGTGGCTGAAAGCCCTACCTGCGTCTCATAAAAAGGCTATTGGCGAGGATATCAAAACCGTGCAGTTCGGCTGGCCGCTCGGGATGCCATTGGTGGAGAAGATCGAGCCATATCTGTGGGAAGTCCGCAGTAAGGTTCCAGATGGGATTGCCCGAGTTCTGTTCACCGTTGACGGACAGATGATGATCCTGCTGCATGGGTTCATCAAAAAAACGAGAAAGATCCCGCAGACGGAGATCAATACGGCCAGATCCCGACTCAAGCAGTATCAGGAGGCACTATCATGAAAAAGAATGAGCATATTGGCAGCGGTTTCGACGATTTTCTCATGGAGGAAGGCCTGCTTGCCGAAGCCGAGGCGACCGCCGTGAAACGTGTTATCGCTTACCAGATAGAGAAGGAAATGGCTGAACGCAATCTCTCCAAGAGCTCTCTGGCGACAATGATGAAAACCAGCCGATCCTCTCTCCACCGCCTTCTCGATCCGGAAAACGTCTCAGTTACGCTTCTCACCTTGGAAAGCGTTGCGCTTGCGCTCGGGAAGAAACTGAAAGTCCAATTGGCCTGACCGGCAACACCCCTTCGGCGGCTTCGACAGGCTCACCGCAGGTATGCTTAGGGCATGCGCCGGTTAGAGGTTGATTTTGAGGAGTGTTTCGGTGGCTTCATGGTGACGTTAAGGAAAACGACCCCCCTAGTCACCCCCCAAGTC
>JBAWZF010000053.1 GCA_037143175.1 bacterium | reverse complement strand
CCCATTTTCTTCTTGTGCTTGAAATCCTCAGCAAGATCGATCAAATAGATCATCTCCTCGTCGGACAAATCATCCAAACGCAACAAGCTCCGCCCTTTTAACGACACATCTGATTTCATAGAATAACCCCGATCCACCTTAAGGCGCTTTCCACATCAACTTACGCTTGTCCCCGAAAAAAGTTACTTGCGGCCCATTGGTATCCATAACGGAGATGGCCACTTCCACTCCGTTCGTTCCATAAAGATTAAACTCAGGCTTTTCTTTGAGGACGGTCAACGCCATCTGGGCTACCCCTTCATGAGTAAAAAAACCAAACGCAGGCTCATCTTCCATGAGAATACCCAGGGCATTCCGTTTTTGCCCACCCCGGTCGAAAAAGCTGAGGCTCGATCCTTTTCGATCCGTTGTCAATCCAACCCGGTCTTTCCCCCGGTCATCACTCAAATTGATCGCCGCTGCCTCACCAAAGAGGCCAATCCCGCTACGTTTAACTTCCCGCTTGTCGTAAAAAAAGAGACTGCTCCAGTCTTCACGGGCAAAGAGTGCAGCCCTTTTCTTCCCCTGCGGATCCCGCATCACCAAGCCCGGGAAGCCCTCCATGATTCCAAGCACCACGCGCTCATTTTGGCCCATATCGAATATCCCGAGAGCTGGCTCAGCCTGGCGCGTCATTCCCACCCCCATTCGTTGCTGGCCCGCCTGATCAAAAAAGATCAGGCGCGGTCCACCCTCGGCGATCCCCAACCAGGCTCGCATCTGCCCGTCTGCGTCACGAAGCACCAGATGCCCGGTGTCAATTTGGCGAAAACGCCCGATGGATTTGTCATCATCGGTTGCATCAAGCCCCATCACCACCAGGGAGACGACAGCCACAGCCATGAGTGAAGCCGCCCACCGGAATATCCGTAATTCCCCCTCCAGGCGTTTCAGACGTTGTTCAACGGAATTTATTGTATTCATTTGAGTTCATTCAGCAAACTGTCTATCAGTTTTTGATTGTTCACATTCCCAGTTTGACCAGCCAATTCACTGGCTTTCCTGGCCTCGCTCAGCGCCTGCTTTACATCCCCGGCTGCCTGCAAACTCAGAGCGATCCGGAGACGGCAATCAAACGCTTCCTCCCATTTGGATTCAAACTCAAGCACCAAAGCGGCAGCCTGTAGGGCTTTAACCATATCTTTGAATTGCCCGGCCTTCTTCAACCATTCCGCGCGACTAAGCTGCAACTGCACCACCGAACCCGGCAAAATCCGGGCCTGAACGAGGCCCGATTCCAAATCATTCAGACGAGCCCGAACCGTCGCCGGCGTGTCCCGGGTTATGTGCTTTGAAGCCGAACGGCAGCAGTCCATGGCGCTTTCGAGTTGCCCCGCCTGTATCCAGGCCTCGCCTTGCAAAAGCCATGCCTGCGCCGTCCCCTCCCGGTCTGTACCGGCCGCCAACGCCTGCCTTGCAAACTGTTCACTGCCCGGGCCATCCCCCACTAAACGTGCCGCCTCGGATTCCGCCAACAGAATACGGGCCGCAATCACGCCTCGTTCACCCGCCAGAATTCTCGCCTGAATCAGAAGCTCACGCGCCTCTCCATGTTGACCCGAAATCATTCTGCACAAACCAAGATTATAAGCATTTCTAACAATTTCATCGCGATTATCCGTAAGCCTCGCCCGCGCCAGGGCCTTGACATACAGTGTATCCGCCCGCGCCACCTCCCCGCGCTGAAATGCAGCCTGAGCTGCCTCAGCCGCAGCTTTGACCTCCGGATCCATTCCCCCGTGCGGAGGCGGTGTTACGCAGCCCGTCAGCAGGAACGACATTCCAACACAACTTGAGAAAAGGATACTCTTCACGGAACGCTCCCTTCAACACCCGTAACGGGAAGTGGCGGTTGCATAGGGGTCATTTCGGTTTCCTTGATATATTTACGAACCAGCCAATGCTTCTGAACCCCTTCCACTAAAACCTGCGTTTCACGCAACATAGATTCAGCCTGCAATAGAACCGCCTGAACATTCGCGACCTGACCGGTCAACCCGCCGGTAAGGTCGTGCACATCCTGAACCACACCGGCCGCATTGCCGGTAATTTTCGGGAACTCATTAGCCGACTCCTTGAGCGACAGAACCATCGCTTGAACATTGGTCATGACTCCATCAAGTTTTGCAGCCATCAGCGGAAGTTGAGCCGCCGTCAGCCGGAAATCCCGAACGATCCCGTCCACCTGCTTCGCCCACTCGGGATCACCGATTAATTTTCCGGCAGTCCCCTCCTTCTGCTCAATCTGGCGGGTGACCGAACTGACATTGGAAAGGATCATACTGAATTCATCCAACATCGGAACCGCTGCCCGACGGAAATCATCCACCATTTTTTTCGCCGCCTCGATCAGTTCCACATCCTGTTCACATTTGATATATTGCCCTGACTTCATCAGGGGTTGCGCCCTGCTGCCCAACGTAATGTCGACAAACGCATCGCCTGCCACCTCAAATTTTTTCCGGACCTTGGCAATGGAGTCCACGCGAACAAATTTACTGAACTTGCCTTGCAAAATCAGCGTGGTTTCCATACCACCATCCTCTGAAGGCAGAATTTCGCCCACCCGGCCGGCCAAGGTGCTCAAAATTCTAACTTCCGCCCCCTCCTGAAGCCCATATGTTCCTTTGTCCGCGTCAAACTTGGCTTTCAGCATCAATTTTTTCTGAAACCAGCCTTGAGCGTGGCCGGCGGTATAAATCCCCGCAATCAACAAAGCCACGCCGAGCAAAACAAATCCACCGGCAATCTCGTTCGCATAGCGAAATCTGAACGATTGACTCATGTGCTAGTCCCCTTGTTACTTTTTTCAGCCAGCATTCTATCTCCATCCATCCGGAAACGCCGGACACATGCAAATTCCCGACACTCAAAAACCCGAGGCTCATCCGAAATCCACAACACGGCAACACCGCGCTTGGCCGCCTCACAAACCGCCTCCATCAATTGAGCCGCATTCGCTTTGGGTGCCCCTGAAAAAGGTCGTTCCAATAGGATCAGATCCGGAGACCCCACAAAGGCACGCACCCATTCCAATTTCCTCAGGATCAGGGGGTGTACCCGGGTGGGGCGCGCCTCAGGAACTGCCTCGATACCAAACCGGCGTGCCAAACTGCGAACCTCCTGCATAATATCTTCAAGTGGACGATGAGTGTTATGACTTTCGGCCAGGCATAAGTTTTCCATCATATCCAAATTTGTAACCCACCCGTAATGCTCAAACACCCGCCGGATCTTTCCCCGCATCATGGATTGCTGCCCAGGCCCGGCTTCTTCCCAGCACTCTCCATTGAAGAACACTTTTCCTGAGTCGGGCGTTAGTAATCCCTGAGCCAAGGCCGCCAGAGGAATATGCTCACGCCCCTCTTCCACCATCACAAGGACAATATCACCGCGGTTCATTGAAAAATCAACCCCACTGATCCCGGTCGTCTGCAATGCCCCGGCTCGCATCGCCACACCCTTGAATTCTAAAATGGAGGTCAGTTCCTGCATAGTGGTCTCACATATACGTCAGAATCGAAATAATCACGGAAATGATTAACACGGCCAGATTTGAACGCGTCACCGTACGGGTCACCGCTTGGGGAATATCCGTGGCAACACCTTCCACCGATAGCCCCTCATTGGTGGCAATCACTCCGGTGACCAACCCCGGCAGCAAGGTCTTGGCTAGAACATTGTAAAAATCCCTGGGCTCCATCCCTCGCATCACACTCCGGGCAAAAATGGCAGGATCCGTTGGGCCAGTCTGAAGAAAGGCCCCGGAAAGATACCCGCTGACAAAAGAAAAAAGGATAAACAGCACGGCCAGCCCGAACACACAACACGCCATGGAGATGGCCCGAGGCATCACCAGAAATGCCAACGGATCAAGCCCCTGGGCATCCAACACATCCACTTCACGGCGAACCTTCATCCCCGCCATTTCAGCCGCCATGGCCGTTGCACTTCGACCAATCACGATAAAATTGACCAGCAGCGGCCCAACTTCACGCACAATAACCGTAACCAACAGTGGACCAAGCAGTTCCGACTGCCCCAACCGCCCCATCCAGACTTGGGCCTGAACCACCACCGAAATCCCCGTAAGCATTGCCACCACCGCGATAAACCCAATGGCATCATAACCGGTAAATAGGATCTGCCGTGACAACACCATCCGGGTCGGCCTTGTCCAGGACGAAGGCTGTACCGCCAGACTGATCACGGCTGCACTGATCGAGGCTAACCGGCAAAGCCGATTAAAAAGATCAATTGCACCTTTCCCAATTGAGGCTAGTAAAAACATAACATGAAGCTAACGACCTTGTTTTCCTGCTTCAAGCCTAATCTAAGATGAATTCATCCTTTCCACAGACCCCGGTTCTTCTTATTATGCCGGACTTTGCTTAGGTATATTATTGGCGAATTTCAAGGATTAACGACATGGCGATTCGAATCATTCTCGCAGACGATCATAAAATTGTCAGGGAGAGCTTCCGGGCATTACTCGAAAATGTTCCGCAGTTTAAAATAGTCGCGGATGTCGCCGACGGTGAAGCCGCGGTGAAGGCCGCGTTCGAACTCAAACCCGATATCGTTGTAATGGATATGACGATGCCCATCATGAGCGGAGCAGAAGCCACAACCCAAATTCTGGCAAAACTCCCCAAAACCCGGATCATCGCCCTTTCCATGCATACCCACCCGCGCGCTATCTCCGCCATGCTAAAGGCCGGCGCCACCGCCTTCATCCCCAAAACCTGCAAGGCCGCAGAACTCGTCACAGCCATCCATGCCGTAACTGAGGGAAAATCCTATATTGCTCCGGGCCTGGAGATGCCCTCTGACAAGGCCGCTTCAAAACACGACGCTCATTGCAGCGATACACCTCTCGCCGCATTAAGCCGTCGTGAAAATCAGATTCTGGCACTGATCGCCGACGGATACGAAACTCTGGATATAGGAAAAAAAGTCGGCATTTCAGGTAAAACAGTCGCCTCTCATCGCAAACACCTTATGTCAAAACTTAACATTGGCACTGTTGCAGAACTTACCAAATACGCCATTCGGGAAGGACTATCATCTATATGAAGTCAGGAAAATCTGAATTGAGTATCAACAAAGAACTGTTTCTAATCGCCCAACAGCAGGGGCTCGACATCCAAGGAGGCAAAATCCGCCGCACTTCCTCCCGCTTTTGCCTGGGCGTGGAACATGGCGATTATAACGGCACCGAACTGTTCGGGGTTGGCACCGATCGCTTCATCTGGATGGCTTATAAGCCGAATGGCACCAATCACATCCGCCTCTACAGCCATAATTTTCCTGATGACGGCATTCTGGAATTCTGCGCCGGGGAGATCCCCCCACCCCGCCATCCCTCCATCATCGACTCCTGGGCACGCTTCCCTTTGGGCTGTGTCCATATCCTCCGCAAGGCAGGATTTATACTTGAAACCGGATTCGATGCCGTTCTCATCGGTAATATTCCTGGTGGCGGTATGTCCCGCTCAGCCTCCCTCACCCTGAATCTTCTGCTCACTTTGCTGGAAGTCAACCATCTCAAGCTGGGCAAGGATAAAATGCAAATCATCGATCTCGCCCAAGCGGTTGAGACCGAGTATATCGGTTCTCCCTGCGGCCAACTCGACCAGATCATGATCTATTTCGCCAAGGCAGGCATGGGCACCCACTACAACCCCCGGACCCGCTCCATCAGCTATATCCCACTGGGAGCCAAAGCACCAGACTTCCGGTTTGTCAGCCTGGACACCGCCACGGTTCGCCCGGGCCTCGAAAAATCAACCTACAAACATCGTCGCAAGGAGTGTGACGAGTTAGCCGCTCTGGCGGGTCGCAAGTTTGGTTTCAAAAAACTTGCCGATGTGCGCGACGAGGCCTTATACCAGAAAATTCTGGCAACTTTTGGCAAGAGTCACCCCGCTCACTGTGATCGCCTCACCTATATCTATAACGCCCAAAAGCGCTTTTACAAAATGCTCAAAGCGTGGCACTTAGGTGATATCGAGACCGTTGGCGCCATTTTCCGCGAGGATGGACTCGGACTTCGCGATCAGTACAAGATTTCAGGGCCGGAACTGGAAACCATGTGTAATATCGCCCGAACCGTCCCCGGCGTTTACGGGGAACGAATGCTGGGCGGTGGTGACAAGGGTGCGACTGGCGCCATCGTGGCGGCGGGCAGCATCAAAGCACTCCATAAAGCTGTAGACGTGGGTTATCCCCGCAGTTACCCTTCACTAGCTGAAAAATATGCCGTTCATTCACTCACCCTTGTCGACGGAGTCACCGTTTTCGACTCAATCTAGGAAAAACAACTCCATGACACTTAAACTCCATTTGAAACCCGGCCGCGAAATCCCCATCATCCGGGGCCATCCGTGGATTATGTCGGGCGCCATCGCTCATATCGAAGGTGACCGCGCATTGGATGAGACCGATATCGTGGCGTCCAATGGCGCCTTTATCGCCCGCGCCACAGTCCACCCCTCCTCTGAAATCAGCGCTCGCGTTTTTTCCACCCTCGAGGGCGACAGCCTGGATGCCACAACCATTCGGCAACGCCTTGAGGTGGCACTGGAACGACGTCAACACTGGCTCCCGTGGGGCCTCGATACCGCCGCCCGCCTTGTTTTCTCGGAATCGGATGGCCTTCCCGGCCTGATTGTGGATCGCTATGCCGATGTTCTGGTGATCCAGTTACTGACAGCCCCCTGGGAGGTACGCCGGGATGTCCTTATTGAAACACTGAAAAAACTGCTTCACCCCAAAACGATCTGGGAACGCTCGGATGTGGATGCCCGCCGCCATGAAGGCCTTGAACCCCGGAAAGGGCTGCTTTACGGCGCCCCATTAGCCGGCCCCATCCCCTTTAAAGAGGAAAATATGCGTTTTCTGGCGGATGTAGAGAATGGACATAAAACCGGATTTTACCTCGATCAACGTCATAGTCGGCAAGCCCTCCGCACCTGGGTGGGTCAACTCGGCACTCCCAAAGTTCTGAATGTGTTTGCCTATACGGATTCCTTTGGCGCCTGCGCCCTGCATGCGGGTGCCGCCAGCGTGCTCGCGGTGGACTCCTCCACCTCAGCCCAGGAACTTTCCGACCGGCAACTTGCCCTGAATCCTGACTGTGATCCCTCCAAACGTACCTACCTCATTGGGGACGCCTTTGAAGCGCTGCGGGGCATGAAAGCAGACAAGTCCCGCTTCGATCTCATCATTTTGGATCCCCCAAAACTGGTGAACCGGAAAGCCAAAATGCCACAAGGCTTACGCGCCTACAAAGATATCAATCTCCTGGCCTTTCAACTCCTGAATCCCGGCGGCATTCTGTTCTCATTCTCGTGCAGTGGCCTGGTGGAACGGGATCTTTTCGGAAAGGTGATTGAAGGGGCCGCCCGTGATGCCAAGCGGCCAGTGCAATTTCTGGAAGACCTTAGCCAGCCCGCCGATCATCCCCGCAAACCCGGTTTCCCGGAAGCGGGATATCTCAAGGGATTTGTCGTCGGGGTTTGAGGCGGCGATACCTAAGGGTTAGTCGACGGCGGCATTTCGATAAGGGAGCGTTCCTGCGCATGTTTCTGCAGGGTCTGCCATGCCTTGTCTGTGCCAGTGGTGCCGACATAGTCCTCCCAGTAAAACCGCGCTAAACGTTCATAACCGGCGGCAAAGCCGGGTGTCTCAAGTCGCCGCCAGATGTCACTTCGCACCAGATGATTCATCACCAGCTTTTCTTTACTGGCGTTATCCAACCCATGCATCCGTCCGGAAATTTCTTTCTGGATAAACATCTCCAACGTCATGTCCTCCATCACGTCGGAAGCCTTCTCCTTTTTTAATTGCCGGAGCGCGGCCGCAGCTTCAACAGGATGTTGAAAGGCATATAAGTCCAGCGCAGCCTCTCTCATACAAACGCACATTGCCAGGGATACCAGCGGGTCTCCACCAGACTTAATGTCGCGACAATTTCGTATGGCTTTAATGGCCACATCCAGCCGCGGCCCACACTGATAACGCCGCTGCTCGGGCAGATACACAAGCGCCCCACCTTTCACCGTCTCGGTCAGGGCCATCCAGACAAGCCGGTCGCACCAGACGGCATCCACCGATGAGAGAGTCCGGCCCCGATAGCCCCAATACATCGCGTGTGTTTCCGGCAAACGCCAGTCCAGCGGGCCATAGGCGCCATCCAACGACTTCATAACATTCAGGTTCAATCCCACCGCAGCTAGCAATGGGGCGGCCGTCCCCTGCTTCTCGATCAGTGGATAATCCGCCAGGCCGCCTCCCAGAAGTCCGGTAATCTCGCCTGCCCAGGCAATCCGATAATAAGGCGTAGCTTCATCCCAACGACCGCCAACCTTGTCATAGAACATCCACCCCAATTCCCAGTACAATTTCGAGCTGGAAGGATTGGAGGGAATTCCTTCATCCCGCAATAGCCGAAGTCCATTTTTGATCCAATGCCAGCGGTCAGCGGGATCCGACACCACCGCGGTGATATTATAGGCCATATTCCAGGCATGATAGGCCCATACCTCAGGATACCTCGGCTCAAGGCGGGTAATCCAATCTGACAACTGAGCCACTTCGAAGAATTTGCCTTCCTCCTGGAGATTGGAGGCACGCACCCAGAGGATATCTGCCAAAAGACCACGAAAGCCGCCCAGTGCCACAGAGACAAATCGAACACCCGGAGGAGCTTCCGAGGTCAAGACGTCCCCTGAAGAACCACCCGCGCGAGAACGTCCTCCCCATGCAGCAGCCATCGCAAACAGGGCTAACGCCAGAATGACGAGAATGAAAGTGGGGAGTTTCGCTTTCACCACGTTTCCTGATGAACCATCTCTGCCAACGGCTTTCTGCTTTTGGAACGTACGGGTTCCGCAGGAGTCCCGAGTGGAATCATCGCGAGCGGCTCCATACCGGCAGGGAGATTAAGAAGGCTTCTCACTTTGGCTGGATCAAACGCACCAATCCAACAGGTTCCAAGTCCAAGATCAGCGGCACAAAGGGTCATATGATCAACAACAAGTGCCCCATCCACATCCCCATAGCTCTTATTGTCCGACCGGATCCAGGCCCGCGAGGTTTCAACACAGATGACGATGATAACCGGAGCCTGCCAGAACCAATCCCGTGGATAGGCAACCCCCAGTTTGCGCCGTTGTTCTTCGCTTCGTACAACAATTAAGTGACAAGGCTGTCGATTCGCAGCCGAGGGCGCTAATCGCCCCGCCTCAAGGATTGCCTCAAGCGCCTCTTCAGGAACAGGCGTTGTCTCAAAGCGTCGCACACTAAACCGCTTCTTAGCCAAATCAAGAAAGCTCATGGATTCTCCTTATCGTCTGGCCAGCACGACACGATCCCTATTGCCAAGATCTTTGTGAACGCGCACCCCATTAAAGCCGTGACGGGTTAACCATTCCACAACGAGGTCACCTTGGTCAAAACCTATTTCAAGAAATATCCAGCCGCCAGGACGCAACATCATCGCCGCCTGTTCCGCCAGGACGCGTATAAGATCCAAACCATCGGGCCCGCCATCCAGTGCGGACATGGGCTCATGTTCCCGGATATGACGCGGCAGAACCGCGCAGTCCGCAGTCGAAATATAGGGAAGATTGGCCACCACCGCATCGAGGGCACCAGCCTCAAATCCGGCTAGCAGATTCCCCAGCTTGAACTCGATCGATTGCCTTACTCCATTCAAGACTGCATTCTCCAGGGCCAGATCAAGGGCGGCCTCGCTGGCATCCACTGCCGTATAGAGCGCCTCAGATTTCGCCCGCGCCAGACTTATGACCACGCAACCACTCCCTGTTCCTATATCGGCAATAACGGGCTTCCCTGCGCCCCACAACGGTTCACATTCCAACACAAGGCCAATCAGTGTCTCCGTATCAGGCCGGGGAATCAGTGCCCGCCGGTCAGTCTTGAAACGGTGCCCCATGAACTCGGTGTCGCCGATCACATATTGTAACGGTTCCCCTGCCCCCAAACGCTTGATTCCCGCCCGCAATTGGACCAGTTCGGCCTCTGGAATGATGGTTTCAAAGCGGACATAAAGCTGGAGCCGGGGGCATTTTAACACCTGACTCATCAACTGTTCCATGATGAGTCTGGGATTTTCAACATTCCTGCCAGCCAGATAGCCGGCACCGGACTGCAACACTTCGAGGAGCGTCTTCATCCCTTGAAAGAGGCCATTTCCTTGCGGATGCGAAGTTCGGCATCGTGATCCCGAAGAGCCGTAATCAAATCAGCAAGGCCGCCCTCCATGACTCGATTTAAGGTATAAATTGTGAAATTAATCCGATGATCGGTAAGCCGGTTCTGGGGAAAATTGTAGGTTCGGATCTTTTCGCTGCGATCCCCTGTTCCAATCTGGGTACGCCGGAGATTGCCGCTCTTCTCTTCCTCTTGCCGGATCCGCCAGTCAAGTAACCGCGCCTTAAGCACGCTCATGGCTTTTTCTTTATTCCGGTGCTGGGAGCGCTCATCCTGACTTTGCGCTACGAGCCCGGAGGGGAGATGCGTGACACGAATAGCCGAATAGGTTGTATTAACCCCCTGCCCGCCGGGCCCGGATGAGCAAAAGATGTCCACTCTGACATCCGCCGCAGGAATATCGATGTCGTCCACCTCGTCCACCTCGGGGAGCACCGCGACCGTCGCGGCCGAGGTATGAATACGTCCAGATCCTTCAGTCACCGGCACCCGCTGGACGCGATGACAACCGGACTCGTATTTCAGGCAGCTGTAGACATTACTTCCCGTAATGGAAAAAACCATTTCCTTATATCCCCCCACACTGGAGGGGCTGGCGTCAATGATAGAAATTTTCCACTTTCGTTCATCGCAAAACCGGCTGTACATGCGGAACAGATCGCCGGCAAAGAGAGCGGCTTCATCGCCACCGGTACCTCCACGAATTTCCATGATGACATTCCGTTCATCATTGGGATCGAGGGGAAGCAAGGTACTCAGGAGTTCTTTTTCGGCAATCGGGAACGCCTTCTCGAGACCGGCAACTTCCTCGGCGGCAAGTGCTTTCAAATCAGGGTCGGCGCCCTCCGTCGAAAGTAAAGCGCGCTGTTCATCCAGATCACGTTGGATTCGGAAATAAACATCCGACTTTTCCAGAATCTTCCTGAGTCGCGAATGCTCTTTAACCGTCTCACGGAATTTCTTCTGGTTGGCGGCCACGGCGGGATTGGCAATATCCGACTCAAGATGAGCCATGCGTGATGCCAATTTGTAAATGTAAGCTTTATCGATCAAGAACACGCTCCAAGTCAGTCACAGCAGATTAAAACCCGTTGCCGGATTCAAAACGGAAAAAGGCCAGAACACCTTTCGGTCTTCCGGCCTTTTCCTATCCATCTGACTGACTACTTCTTCGCGTAGCGCTTACGGAACTGCTCCACACGGCCCTTGGCATCTTGCAACGCTGAGCGACCGGTATAGAACGGATGACAGGCAGAGCAGCTATTCACATGCATGGTCTGGCTGGTTGACTTCACCTGAACGATCGCACCACAGGAGCAAGTAATCGTCCCATCAATATAGTTTGGATGTATATCCTTCTTCATAACAAAACCTTTCTTCAAAAAAAGCCGCGTACTTTTACCTGATTCCCCCCTTTGGCGCAATCACTTTCTCAGGGGCATTATTTAATGAGTATCCAGCGCCTGCCGTATTTCCTTCACCAAGGCCGCCAACCGCCCCTCGCCAGCCGCCTGGATAAGGGCGCTCCCAACCACTACTCCGTCCGCATATCTGGCCGCAGACTTTGCCTGCATGCCATCGCTGACCCCGAAACCCGCCACAATCGGGAGTGTCGTATTCTGTCGCAAACGGGCCAAATGCTCCGCAACATCCGCAGGGATTTCAGTTCTTACGCCTGTAACCCCTTTGACCATAATGTAATACACAAATCCACACGCATTGTGCAAAATGACACCCAATCTTGCAGAAGGCGTAGTCGGCGCGATCAAGGAAACAAAATCCAAGTCATGTTTGTCCAGGTGGGTTTTGAACTCATCGCTTTCTTCAAACGGGAGATCGACCACCAGAAACGCATCCACGCCCGCTTCGGCAGCCGCTTTAGCCAACTTGGCATAGCCATAACTGAAAAACGGATTGGCGTATCCAAAGATAACCATGGGGGTATCAAAGTCCTTGCGTAAGCGACCCGCCAGCTTCAACACTCCCTCGATAGTGGTTCCTGCCGCCAACCCGCGTCGCCCCGCCGCCTGAATCACGGGCCCATCCGCAGTGGGATCGGAAAATGGGACGCCTAGCTCCAACACATCCACCCCGTTTTGAAGCACCGTCCGACAATGCTCCTCTGAAATATCAAGATCCGGGTCACCAGCCATCAGGAAGCCCACTAGAGCCTTGCGGTTCTGCTGCTTTAATTTTGCAAATGTCTGTTTGATCCGACTCATAGTGATGAAATTTCCCTACTGGTTGAATAACATTTAATTATGCCAAACATGGAGCTGGCTTTCAAGCCAGAACGTCCTGAAAATCCTCGCCTTGGGCGCATGGCAGTTTATGTTGCGGGGTGGTCTATCCCCTCCTAATCTTACTCCCAAGCACCTGGTTCAGCACGTCAGCGGCTTGATTGGCCTCGGATTCCGTCAGAACCAAGGGTGGCTGGAGACGGATCACATTCCCATAGACCCCACCAATGCCCACCAGCAGCCCCTTCTCACGGCAGCACTCGCGAACCTGTTTGGCTTCTTTAACTGCAGGCGTCTTCTCTGCGTCACAGACCAATTCAATTCCGATCATCAGCCCCTTGCCCCGGACATCCCCTATCAACGGGCACTGTTCCTGTAACGCACTTAAGCGCTTAACTAACTGTTCACCACGTCGACTGGCATTGCCTGGAAGATCCTCGTCACGCATGACCTCAATATTGGCTAGGGCAGCCGCACAACTTACCGGATTGCCTCCGAACGTAGAAAGATGATCTCCCGGTGTAAACGCAGTGGCAATTTCCGGCCGCGTTATAAACGCACTTAGCGGAAACCCATCCGCTATTCCTTTGGCCATACACATGATATCCGGCTCCACGCCATAGTGCTCACAGGCGAACATTCGTCCGGTACGTCCAAATCCACATTGCACTTCGTCGGCAATATATAGCGCTCCATCCGCACGGGCTATCCCGGCGGCAATGCCAAAATATTCAGCAGGCGGCACAATAATCCCCCCCTCCCCCATCACCGACTCCGCGAGAAACGCCGCGACATCACCCGACGTTTGATAACGCAACACATGATCCAGGAATTCAGCACAAGCCAATCCACAGCCGGGATAGGAGGTCTTGAAGGGGCAACGGTAACAATAGGGTGCGGGCGCAAAAGCTACGCCCGACAGGTAAGGACCAGTCCCTTTTTTGACCCTTCGATTACCACTAACCGACAACGTTCCCACGGTTCGTCCGTGAAAGCCCATGGCCAGACAAATCACTTCCTTGCGCTTGGTAAACTGCTTGGCCAACCGCAATGCCCCCTCGACGGCTTCGGCTCCGCTATTCCCCAGGAAACTTTTCTGCAGGGCTCCCGGAGTAATCTCAGCCAACCGCTTCGCCAGCTCTCCGGCACGCGGGTTGTAATACACATAGGTGCAACAGTGCACCAGCTTGTCCATCTGCGCCTTGGCTGCCGCCACCACTTTCGGATGCCCATGCCCGGCGTTGGTCACGGCAATACCACTGAAACAATCCAAATAGGATTTCCCATCCTGCCCAGTCAGGATGCACCCCGAGGCGCGTTCCACGACAATGGGTTCAATTCCCGCCACCATCGAGGTGATCATGTAATCGTCGTAAAGTTTTTTGGCATCCATGGCATTTCCTTATACAGGAAACAATACACGTTGAACCTATTGTGTTCAATAGATGATCCACAACATCAAGGTTACCCTAACGACTCACGGAGCAAAAGCCGCGAAGTCAATGGTGATTCCAAATTGGTGGGTCATGCGATTCGACTTGAACATCAACCATGCGCGTTTCACAATCCATACGCAGGAAACGATTTCTATGAAATCAGACACCAAACAATATGAAATTCTGTCAAACATGACAGTTGAGCAGCGAATGAAGGCTTTCCTTGAGTTATGTCGCTCTGCACGCCGGATCAAGGAGGCTGCGTTGCGCCAGTTTCATCCCGACTGGTCTGAAGCCGAAATCAAAGCGGCGTTAAGGGAAAGTTTCCTCCATGCCCGAAGCTGATCCCGTATTGGTATTTGTGACTCGCCTGAACCAATTGGGCGCCCGATACATTGTCACTGGCTCCGTTGCAAGCATCGCCTATGGCGAACCCCGTTTATGCTCCCTATACGCGGTCTCGGCCGCCGGTGCCTTTCCCTCCGTCATGTAGTAACGGTCCAGCCCCCGCCAATTGATATGGACGCTCTTGCCATCGGACCAGCTGGCGCTCACCGGCAAAGCGGGTTCACCGGCAGGCCGCGCAGTGACCAGGTGAGAATAAAACGGGGCAAATCGCCGGAGATGTTGTAAGTCTGCGCCACGAGAGAGATTCGGTCTGGCCATGCTTGATAACAACCTGTTCTTCGCCCTGGTCCATACTCATCTGCGTGCCACGGTTCATCCCGAAGACATTGCCAAGTCGATTATGTGCCTCGCCCGTCACGGCGACTCTCTGGAACGGGCCTTGTCAGCTAACGACATCTATTAGCAGCTTTTATGGAACCACTGCGCTCATTCGATAGAAGCGTATGGAATTGGTCGCGCCCCCGACATGAACATACGAGTTCGTCACCAGCCCCACGCCGGGAATATTAATATCAGGACTGATATTTACTCCAAGACCTGTTACGATCTGTGCCGCTTGAACTGCATTATTATCGCGCCCCCCTGCTGTGAGCCAAGTGATACGAATATTATTGGTCTCACGATTAAGCTTCAGGATTTTATAGGGGCCAATCGCATAATCCGCCAAATCGTAAAGGTTGTTGCCATCGTTATCCAATCCCAAGAAATCCCCCACCGACCAGTTCTCATTGGTGTTGGCCGCAAGAACCGTATTTCCGGGATTTTTAGCCTTGGTATCCACAGTGTTATAATAAGGCGGCTTTACAGACTCAGCGGGAGGGGCCCCATCCGTATGGCAGTCGTAACAAAGCGTAACGCCATTGTTGGCATGATGCCTACGAAGCCCTGCCCCCACATGACATCCGGAACAACCCAATCCCGGGTTATTGACGGTGCCGTTTGAAGTATAGGTATAGACAGGAGTCCTGCTGCTTCCCGAATGACAGAGATTACAAGCCGTTGCCATGTTGCTTGCACCGCGATGCATCTCATGATTTTGCGAAGAAGGGAATATCGTCCCTTTCAGAGACGTAGATCCTCTGAAATCCCCGTGACAATCGATGCATCCGCCTTCTGCCCCCCCAGAATACGAGTCATAGGCCCAGCCGGCCCGAGCCCCCATTACGATGATAGCCATACCCCAAATACATCCATTTAATAGCTTCATTACCCCTCCTTTATTAGAACATTGATAGGGTATGTAGCGTTTGTTGTGCCAGCTCTACAATTTAGAAGATTTAAAGCTGATAATTGAGGATTAAAAGGGCTTTCATATCGCCATTATTCCCAGAATTGATAAAGCGGAAAAGACCTCAGCCGTTGATTTTGCCTTGAAGCATAATAAACCGAGGAGTAGGACAGATCATGTTGTACGGCTAACAGGCCCGCCTGATACAGGCCGGTTCCGAAATGAAATGGATGTACCATGAATAAGGATAAAACGGGAGATCCCTACAGCCTTCATCCTCTGCGGATCATGATGAAAATGAATGGGGAGCCAGAACCGCGAATCCCTTGCCTGTTTTCGGCCCATCAAACTGCCAGGCGGACCAGAATGCAGCATCCCCTCTCACGGGTACCCCCTCGATGGTCACCCCGGCGGCAAAACCATCCTCAGATCGGATAGCCATATATGGCCAAATCCCATCGGATCCAGTAATATGGAGGGTAAGGAAATATATTATGACGAACCAATCGAAAGAATCATTCTCAAAACAACAGCGTAATATGAGAACTCCCCCGAAACGCTGGCTCAAGATTGTGGACAAAAAGAATAAGGCTAAGGTTGCAAGAGCGGCAAGTGAGAAAGGTCCAAAGTCGAAAGTCGAAAGTTAAGATTTGAAAATACAAATCCAGAAACTTTTGATATTGGATTTTCAAATCTAGACACTTTTCGCTCTAACCATGCCTTGACTTTTTAATGCAGGTTTCCTAGCTTTACCCCGCCTTTCGCAACCCTTTTGGAGGGGTGGCAGAGCCCGGTTGAATGCGCATGACTCGAAATCATGTTTACCTTCACTGGTAACGGGGGTTCGAATCCCTCCCCCTCCGCCACTTTCACAAAACCCCTATAAACAAAGAGTTCTATTAACAAACAGACTTTCAGACTACAGAAATTCATAACAGTTTCTCATAACAAGTCCATTCTTGTCTCCTATGTTTGCCAGTGTATTAGACGGTCAAAAATAACCAGACTTGAAGATGGAAAAGTCACATCGCATGATAGAGAAAACGAATACGACCAGAAAAAATCGCACCCTCCCGAGGGACTCCGGGGACAAGGACTCCGGGGACAGGCCCATAATCAGGACCACGGTTCATAGCGGCTCCTTGTGCCAATCGGCGAGGAAGTGCACATTCACTTTGTCGTAAGCTTTGTCGATGTTTTCTCCGACGAAGTTAGCGATTACCACCCCGTTGTCTTTACCGTAATCTTTACCGTTATCTTTTCAGATTACGGCAAAGATTACGGGACTACGTCGCGCCAAGGGGCGCCCCGGCTCCAGAAGAGTCGCCAATACCCGGAGCTGCGCCCCGGAAGAACCGTAGACCGTGTATCAGGCGATCGGAGCTACGTTCCGTCTCCGACCGATTCAGGATACGCCATCAGGACCATGCGGCGTTTCATGTCATCGACAAATCCACGCAGTTCCTCAATGGTCAGCGGCTCGATCATGTAATCGGGCAACTCGGTAATTGTCACGGAGTTCAGCAACAGGGAAATCATGGCGGGGTCCAGCCCGCCATCCTTCTGCTGTGCTTCTTCGAAACAGTCTTCAATCTTAAAACCCACCCTCTCCAGGAAAAAGAGGTCAACGATATCCTTCAGTTCACAACGGCTAATCAACGTCGTTATCTTGTTCAACATGATCTCATGAAGGGTGTCAACCTGCACATCCCCTATCCACCGTTTCTCGGAATCAACCTGGGGACTCACATCTACGACGATATCGATGATCTCGGAATGATCCGCTCTGACAAGGCGATATCGCCTGAAGGTTGGAGCATTACGCAGCAACTCCAAGTCGGCACTCATCGCCCGTGCGCACAGATGCATCGTGCCATCGAGTTCGATCCAGTCCACGTGCCCCGTCGAAAACAGGTCGAGATCATAGGAGAATCTGTGCTGAAGATAGAACAGTCCCAACGCGCTCCCACCCGTGAGAAAAAAGCGTTTTTCACGAAGAAAGAAAGCCTTGAGAAACTCCCGTTTAAGGGGGGTAATGGCCTTAGAGTTTTCCCAGTTCATGCCAAGCCTTCAGTAGATACTCCCACAAAGGGCGCGCCGGGCCAAGCCAGAGACGTATACCCTCGAACTCGCGCTGAACATCGGCCGGTTTCAGAAAGAACCAGACCTCCTGAGTCTTCAACTCACGCATCAACCACGCCATAAGCCGATGGCGCTCCACGCCCTGCGAGGCATTCAACCGCTCACGGATATTCGCAACCGTCCAGTGGCGGTCCCAGCAGATATAGGGAATGGTATCTTCAGTCCACTTGGATGTTTGAACTCTCATAACTCGCCAGCACCATGTAAATTGCTCAGGACTCCACTGTTGATGGTGAAAGGGTGACAGAAACCAGATAGAGAGTCAATCAAGGGATCGGGGTCACCCATCAAAGAGTAGGTGTCAGCTCTCCGCTCTCGATATACCCACTGGCGGTCTTACGGTTCATTCCCGCCTTCATCGCCGCCATCCCGATAAAACCCGTCTTTTGATGCTCCACGGACTCCGGGGACGGACTCCGGGGACAGACCCATAATCAGGCCCAGCAATTCAGCGACCTTGTTTTGATTCCTCGGACTCCGGGGACAGACCCATAATCAGGCCCAGCAATTCAGCGACCTTGTTTTG
>JBAWZF010000052.1 GCA_037143175.1 bacterium | reverse complement strand
GAACGGGGAACTTCGATAACATCGCCTGAAATAATAACGATGTCTTTCCGCTTACCTTCGCGAATGTCATCCAGATTGATTTCCACCCGTTCATTATTTCTCAGCAGGAACACCCGGCGTTGATCTGCAAACTCCGTATAACGCCCCGCTCGGGACAAAGCCTGCATCAAGGTCTGATCACGTCCCAGCGGATAAGGGCCAGGCCTGATCACCTCACCAGATACAGTGTACTCCCCTTCCGGCGGCACAATAATCACGGTTACGTTCTTATAGATCTGCTGGTCAATATAGGCTCTTTCGATGGAACGCTGGGCGGCCCCACAGGACTTGCCTGCCACCGCCATCGATCCGATCAAGGGAATATTGATGCGCCCATCTTCATCCACTACATGCGGACAGGTAAACGGTTCGGGAGCTGCGTAAATAGTAACTTGGATTCGATCCCCTTTTCGCAATACTCGCTCCGGTTGCTCGAAAACGGCTTCAACAACAGCATTTGTAGTGACCCGTGAGGCAATCGGCTCAACTGTTTCCACTGTTTTTTTTGATTCAGATAGCTTTCTGACTGGCGGAGGTGTTATCTTGCGTCGTAATTCTGGGCGATAGGGATCCACGACCACTACCGGCTTAGGGCCAGCTACACACCCGGACAACGTCATGATAATGACCATCCAACCGATCGATCCCACCATCTTCTGTAGTCGATTTATCACGCGTTCGTCACCTGACTCCCTTTCGACTTGGGAGAAGACTCAGCTGAAGCCTTATCCAGTTTTTCCTGACGCCGATCACGCGAAGAGCCATAAGAGTAATTGTAATAGGCATTGTGGTAATAATAATAATCGCGGGTCACATTCAGATTATTGAGCACCACCCCCAGCAAATTTCCGCCTGCATTATCCACCATCGTCTTAGCACGGAGAGATACCGCACGCGGATATGTGCGATGCTGAATCACCAGCAACACCCCATCCACTTCACTACATAAGATTGCCGCATCACTGACGCCCATAATCGGAGGAGAATCAAAAAAGACATAATCATAACGCGTCTTCAGTAGATCGATCAGCGCACGCAATCGTTGCGAGCTCAAAATGCCATGGGCGACGGATGGCAGTTTTCCGCTGGGCATAAAATCGACAGTTCCGACTGCGTTAGGAACAATGGCCTGATCAACACTGGCCTTATCCATAAGCACGTCGGCAAGTCCGATCCTATTCGACACCTTGAACATTTTATGTTGAGTCGGACGCCGCATATCCGAGTCGATCACGATCACTTTTTTCCCAGCCTGTGAGCAGATAAACGCAAGATTGAAGAGCGTGAGCGACTTCCCTTCACCCGCGCCGCCGCTCGTTACACACATGGTGTTGCCGCCGCCCAATTTCTTAGAAAGCTCGAGATTCATTCGCAACACACGATAGGCTTCGGCATGAGGACTCTCGGAACCTTCATCCGATAACGGACGTACTTTCTGGGGAATGATGCCAATAATTGTGGCCCCGATAAATTTCTCGATATCGTCAACCGTCTTGACCGAAGTGTCGACATATTCAATAAAGAAAACTAACCCAATGCCACAAGCTAATCCCATGACAATGCTCAATATGACATTTAACACCATCTTCGGACTGACCGGCTCATTTTCACCTGGAGCCTCAGCCTGGTCCACAACCTCCACGGGTGTGCGGGGCAATTCAATGCCAATGCTCTCCTGCACCAATCGGGTTTCCAGCGTATCCCTCATCTGCCGCTGCCGCTGGACTTCACTTTCCATCTTAGCGAAGGGGAGATACTGCTCACTATGGGCACTAATATCGTTTTTTTTCGCTTCTATGAGATCCTGATCAGCCGCCTCATACGACTTCTTCGCAATCTCGTAGCTTGTCTGAAGCCCCAGAACCTGGCCTTTAAGGGTTTCCTCAATCTTGCGTTTCAAATCATTGACGACTGACCCCGCCCCAACCACATCCGGATGACGTTCACCGAACATCTCCTGTTTGCGTTTAAGATTCGTTTCCGCCTCTGTCAACTGCTGCCGCAAGGTTGTGAGAGTCGGATCCTGAATCACATAAGCAGATGAATAAAGAAGATCAGAACCTTTGAGATTTTCGATTTGTTTCAAACGTGTCGCGTGATCCAGCATCTCCTTGCGGGCCACAATCCGGTTTAATTCCAACCGTTCCAACTTGGCGTTCTCCAAGCTGGCCACTGAACTTCCCGACTGGTTCGGGGAAAACACAGTAATTTTGAGATCTCTCCGAATTTCTTCCAGACGTCCTTCAGCAAGTTCCACCTTGCGTTGCTGGGCTTTTGAAGCTTCGCTCAAGGCGCTCACGCCCTGTTCAGCAACTTCCCGCGTCTGCTTCATTCGGGAATCACGATAAACCGATGCAATCTCGTTCGCAATACGGGCCGCATCATGCCTCGCGACATCTTTGGTACTACGGCGACTACTCCTGAAAATACGAACTTCGATCAAATTCGTATCCCGGTACTGCTGCACCTTCATCCCATCAACCAATATTCGATAGGTTTCAGCCAGAGACAGAGGTGCCCCATCATCAGAATAGATCCGGCCAAACTCCTCCTGCAAACGAAGATTACGAATCACAGCATAAAGAATCGGACGGGATTGGATCACCTCAAATTCAGTACGGAGGAAATACATGTCGTATACCGACATCATCTGCTGCTGTTGCGAGGCGGTATAGAAAGGAGTCACATTCGGGGTGTCCTGCCGCACCTTGATACGCGTGGAGGCCATGTACGTTTTAGGCAGGGTCAGGGTAATGATAATACCGGCCGTGACAACAATCAGAAAGACAGCAATGACGACCTCAATGCGAGACTTGATCATCCGCCAATAATCCATGAAATGAGCGGATTCCTGGTTATTTTCTGCCATCTTCTATCTCTCTTCAAAAAACTGGTGAGGCCCAAGGAGCCTCACCAGTATTAACTCAACATAATCCCTACGACGTCAAATACATCAGATCGGGATGTTACAAATCTTACAACTGAGCCTTAACGCCGAAATCCACAAGATTACGGGTAAAGGACTCGCGCACATCAGAATCCCAGTTCTCAAGAGTGTAGCCGCCATTCAGCGACCAGTTGCGATTGAGGCGATAGTCTGCGCGCACGCCTACCATGACCATGGTATCATCGCCGCCCTCAAGATCACCTTCCGACTTATAATGGCCATTGCCGTACTGCCCGTTCAAGCTGACCGTCAAACGCTTGCTGAGGACATCATGATCAACGCCGGCATTGATGGCGGTCAAAGTCTGGATCGAATAGGGCCGGACATAAGGGGCATAAAACCCGTAGCTGCCGCCCACACGGAAACGGGTCGCGGAAGCCGCACGCATCGTCAACTCCGCCGAACCGTTCGGGGTATCAATGGAATCCAGCGCATCATTCTCATATTCCCCGTGCTGATATCCGGCCATCACTTTACCGATGAGATCAGGCGTAAAGGTTTTCTCAACCCCGGCGCCAGCGCCAAGTACTGTTGAACCCCGCTGTTGATCGACCGAGCTATTCTTGAACTTAGAAGCCCCCAAGGTGCCAATCAGTTTATAGCCAGATCCCATCGTGCGCTTGAGATTGGCGGAGCCTTCGAAAATGTCTTCATCTTCGGTATCTGCGACCACAGAGTCAGAATAACGCTTGAGCGCGTAATTCCCGCCAATGCCCCCCGTCAATTGCTCAGTCATGACATAGTCAACATTAGCATGGGCGTTATTCCATATGTGATTATTGCTGTAACGCACATTTGAACCCTCACTGCTGATTGACGGATCATCATTATAAGTGATCGCATCGCCGATGCTGAGCAACAAACGCGGAGTTAGTTGGTGCGACAATTCGGCAATAGCCGTTCCGAAAAGTTCCGTATCATTTTGCCCGGAACCCTGACTGTTGTCACGCGGGTTACTATGCCACTTCAACATGGGAAGGGCCGCTAAATCAAGGACGGTGCGATCTCCATCACGAAAACGATAATCAGCACGAGGCTCAATGATGAAATCAAAATTTGATTCCTTGTCATTTTCCGTCCCATCACGATTGTCAGAAAATTCCCCGCCAACCCTTGTTGAAAACATCCAGGGGCCATCCGTTGGGGAACCAAGATCCTGCTCCTGTGCAACACCCTTAGACCCTGCCATCAACGGCACCAGAATAATTGCCCAAAATACTTTCTTCAATGACTTCATTAGATTTGCCTCCCTCAACATGGTGAAAACTAATTCTTAACCAACCTTCAGCAGTTTCGCCGACATAGTCCTGAAAAGTCAAATGAAAACAATTCAACTTTCAAAGGGCAGCCGAACCACGATACACGCAAAAGACACGATAAAATGATTGAATGGCGTCGTTCGACTATCCCAGCGTTTGATTCAGGGCTATAATTGGAAGCAGTACTGACAAGGTTACCAGGAGAACGAAAATACCGATGGCCAGAATCAAAACAGGCTCAAGCCAGCTTAAGGTGCGACTGACATAACGATTCCACTGATGTTGATACGCGTTTCCAGCCGTTTCCAGAAGCCGTTCCAGTGCCCCGCTCGCCTCGCCAGCCTGAATCCAGGCTGGCAGGGAGCGGGCCAGGGGCGGAATACGACGCACCGCATCAGCCAGACTGCTTCCGTGCCGGATAGACTCGGCCTCCTCTTCCATCAAATGAGCCACCCAGACGCTCCCCGTCGAGCGCCCAGCTAGCGCCAGCGCATCCACCAATCCGACCCCTCCTTGAAGCAGGATGGACAAAGTTCTGGCACAACGCAAATTCGCGACAATGGTATAACCACGCCCGACCAAAGGCATCTTAAACAGCCATTGGTCCACCCGAAACCGCAACGCCGGATCAACCGCCATCCGCTGTTTAAAATAGGATCTACCAAACAGCCCTATCAACATCGCGACCGGCACCCCGAAAAGCATCACCCGCCCCAGAGCCATCATGAACAGGGTCAAAAGCGGGAGTTTCAGTTTATCGGACTGCTCGGAAATAACCGAGGCCGCCGCCGGCACAACAAACCCCAACAGGACCACGGCGACAAGAATCGCAAATACCAGAATAATGGCCGGATAGATCAGGGCGGATACAATTCTCTCACGCAGATGTTCCTGCTCCTCAAGAAACAGGGCCAACCGTTCCAGCATCGTCTCAAGATTTCCGGACTTTTCGCCCACCTCAAGAATCGCCTTTTCGTAGGGCTTGATATATGGAGCCATGGCACTCAACGACACAGCCAATGAGGCCCCTTCACGGATCCGGTCACGAACACCGGCAAGCAACGAAGGGGAAACGCCGAGTTCCGGCGACTCCATCAAGATTTCGATGGCCGAAACCAGAGGAAGGCCTGCCCCTAGCAATACGCCAAGTTCCCGATAAAATGCCACTCTGCTTTCGGCCTTGAAAGCCATACCACGACGAGACCCCAACACAGAACCCGCCGCCGATTCGGAGGACGAAACATCCTGAGGGAGAACCCCGCGCGCCATCAGTTTTTCCCGAGCTTCTTTGAGATCCTGTGCCTCAATTAAACCACGCCGCACCGCGCCGGAACTATCAAAGCCTTTGTAAGCAAACGTCCGCATTTACGCTCCTGAAATACCCAGGGCATACAGAATTTCAGCCAAACTGGTCCGACCTGCCAACACTTTGGCCAGCCCGTCATCCAACATCGTCAAGCGGGTTTCACACCCCGGCAGATCACGCATCTGGCGGGCTGCCGACGCGCCACTTCGGATCAGTGCCTCAATTTCAGGATTCATCACCAGCATTTCGAAAATTCCGATTCGTCCCCGATAGCCTCCCAGGCACTGGGGACAGCCACCGGGCTCATAGAGAGTCGCGCCATTCAGCCGTTCTCCCGCAGCCCCAAGCAGTGATACATCGCGAGGTGAAACCTTAACCGGTTTCCGGCAAAGCGGGCAAAGCTGGCGTACCAGGCGCTGGGCCAGTACCCCACGCAATGCGGCAGCTAACAGGTAGGGCTCGACCGCCATATCCATCATACGAATCACCGCACTCGCCGCATCATTAGTATGCAGCGTGGTAAACACCAAATGCCCGGTCAATGAGGCTCTGACCGCAATCTCGGCCGTTTCGCTATCACGGGTTTCCCCCACCAGAACCACATCAGGATCCTGACGCAGAATATGGCGGAGGCTCCGGGCAAAGGTAAGTCCAATTTTCGGCTTCACCTGCATTTGCCCGATATCCTGTAATTGATACTCAATGGGATCCTCGATCGTCATCACATTACGTCCCTTGGTATCGAGTTTCTGGATGGCAGCATAGAGCGTCGTGGTTTTCCCGCTACCGGTGGGCCCGCAAACAATGATCAAACCATTGACCTCATGTAGCAAGGCATCGAAAGACCGATTCATCATTTCAGGCATACCCAGCTCACCGAGCGTCATCACGGAGGAATCCCGGTTCAATAACCGCAACACTACCCGTTCGCCTTCCGCCACGGGCACGGTGGAGACGCGAATATCAATTTCCCGTTCCCCCACCCGTACGCGCGCCATACCATCCTGAGGCAACCGCTTCTCCGAGATATCCAGGTGCGCCATGACCTTGATGCGAGAGACCAGCGTTCGCTCCAGATGCTTCGGTGGGCTTGCCTGCTCATACAACACGCCATCCACACGATACCGAACCCGGAGCCGTGAATGGAAAGGTTCAAAGTGGATATCCGAAGCGCGCGCCTTGACCGCTTCCAGCAAAATCAGATTCACCAGCTGGGTGACCGGCGCTTCTTCCGCGGTCTTTAGAAGATCATCCGAACGCAACTCCCCCGCCCGCTCAACTCCTGCCGCCGGTTGATCCATATCGCGCAGGAACTCCTCAGTGGATTCACGACGGCTGACATAACACCGTTCTATGGCCTTGAGAATGACTTCGCCCGGGGCCACCACCGGACGCAGTTCCCCGCCCACCAAAAGGGAAATATCCTGATGTTTTCCGACCTCCGCCGGGTCGGTCACCAGAAGACATAACTCTCCATCCAATCGCACAGGGAGCAAACAATGCGTACGCGCCCATTCAACGGGGATTCCCTTCACCAGTTCGGGATCGAGCGCCTCATCACCGATTTCGGACAAAAAAACCAACCCGAATTCAAGGGCACTTGCCCGCAAGGTCTCAAGGTTGTCTCTTGAATCGCTCATTGCGGGCTGATCACAGAAGCTTCCGTGTTGGTAATATTCAAACCGGTCTTCTGGCTCCAACGGTCTGTAGCCGCCTTGGCTTTCACTTCGGTGGACATCACGTGCGGAGTAACAAAAATAATCAAATTCGTCCGATTTTTAGTTTCTACGGTGCGCCGGAACAAAACCCCGATAATCGGAATTGACCCCAAAATGGGGATCTTGCGAATGACATTGGACCGGTCTTCACGAATCAAACCGCTGATAACAATGGTACGTCCATCCGGAACGGTCACGGTTGTTGACACTTCACGCTTGGCAATCGTTGGCGCGAATTGCGTCCCCGAGGGACCGGCATCAATAATCGCCTCAATACTTGGATTTAAGACCATGCAAACCTCATTGGAGGGGTTGATGCGCGGGGTCAGCTTGAGTTTGATCCCGACATCCATGCGGTCAATATTCTGAATGACATCACGCGACGTTCCCGAACCACCTTGAATGGTGGATTTAAGAATTGGAATATTATTCACCACGCTCACACTGGCTTCCTTGTTGTTCTGCGCAACCAAAGGCACGCTCGACAGGATTTTGACTTTACCGTTGGCCTGCAAGGCATTCACGTTAATCAGACCCGGATAACTGGACACCACGTTCCCACTGCTGTCCAACCGGGTGCCTCGCGCCACGCCCATCATGATACCACGCGGGAAGACCCCATTTTGGATCACGTCATTGATACTGCTGGAATTATCGCTCAACCGGGTACTCCCTTGAATCACGGAATCCCCCACCTTCGACGGCGTGTTTAAAGCCGTCAATTCAACGCCCACATCCAACGAATCATCAGCGCTGACTTCGGCAATCACAACTTCAATCAAGACCTGTTCCTGAAGCTGATCAAGCTCGGAAACCAGCGATTTCAACAACTCGAAATCCAGGGGAGACGCATCCACCAGCAAGGCGTTATTAGCAGTACTCGCCTCAACAGAAAGTTTCTTCCTTTCTCCTGCCTTTGGCGGATCTTTTCCCAAGGATCGTTCGAGCAGCGCATTCAGGCTCTTGGCCGCCTCTTCAGCACTGATATATTTCAGAAAAATCGCATGCAGATTACCATGCCCCGTAGTCGTCTCGATATCCACCATCGCAAGCAGCTTTTTGACCTCGGCAATATCCGAGGCGGGCCCGATCAGTATCAGACTATTGGACTGCGGAGTGGAGACCATGATCAACTCGTTCCCCCGCGGGGCCGCGACGCCGTCACGAATCATGGCACGTGGCCCAATCGCTTGATTGTACTGCCGAACAAATTCCCCCGCATCCGCGTTCTTCAGGAAAACAACCTCACTCGTCGTCCCGACCCCGGCTTTGTCAATCTCGGCAATGATCTGCTCAAACCTCCGGACATTTGCCACCGTATCAGTTAGAATGATGTGATTCGAAGATTCCAGGATCGCCGCAGAAGCTCCCTTTTCACGCCCCGTAAGGGTGTCGAGAATTTTCCGTAAATCAGCCACATTGGTATTCTTCAGACGGATCACGCGTGTGATCACCCCGTTTCCCTCAATACGCCCATTCTCCCCGATTACCGGAGCCGAGACCAGGGTGCGGGACGGCATCACGACAATGCGATTTAAATTGTCTTCCTCGATAACCGCACAACCGACCGACTCCAGAATGCGCGTGAACAAGGAATACGCCTCGGCGACCGGAACCCGCGGAGCTACGACGGTGATTTGTCCTTTAACGGCCTCATCAACAATAAAGCGCCGCCCGGTAATCTCGCCAATGATCTTTACAAACGAACGGACGTCGACCTGACTGAAGGTGAAATTGACGGTCGACTGAGGCGCGGCGATTGCCACCGGTCGTTCCTCCACAGCAGCCAAGGTCATCCCTGAGAGTGTCAGGGATAAGCCCAGGCAAAAGATTGGCAGTGCTCGATACATAGTCCCCCCTGCCCCGAGGCAGACGGTCACTTGAGAATGCCCCGCTCCGAGGTCTCAATAAACTTGATCAGACGCTCAATTTCAGGGGTTTTTGGCAATTCGGCATGGATACGCTCCATCGCCTGCCGGGTCGACAACCCATCACGATACAGAATCTTGAATGCTTTTTTGACGAGGGCAACCGTATCGGCGGCCACATTCAAACGCTGCAACTTCACAGAATTAATCCCATGTACGCCGGAAGGATTACCATCCACCAGCATATACGGAGGGACATCCTGGGTAATTTTCGCCATTCCGCCAATCATTGCGCAGGTCCCAATACGGGTGAATTGATGAATGCCGGACATCCCGCCAATCACCACATCATCCTCAACCAGAACATCCCCCGACAAGGAGGCATTGTTCGCCATAATCACGCGATTCCCAACCGTACACCCATGCGCCACATGACAATACGCCATAATGAGCGAATTCGACCCGACTCGTGTCACTTCGCCATCCGCCGTGCCGGAGTTAATGGTTACATACTCGCGCAGTGTCGTCCGGTCCCCGATCTCGACATAGGTGGTGCCCCCCTTGAACTTCAAGTCCTGGGTCTGACTGCCAATACTGGCGAAGGGAAATACAATGCATTCAGCGCCAAGGCTGGTATGACCATCAAGAAAGACCTGAGGCATCACCCTGGTGCGGTCACCAAGTTTCACATGAGGGCCGATGATGCTATAAGGGCCAATCTCGACATCCACACCTAGCACAGCCCCTTCATGCACTATGGCTGAAGGATGAATTTTCGTCATGCCGGCACCTTCTGATCCGCCAACATGCACATCAATTCAGCTTCCGAGGCAAGCTCACCATCGACCAATACCTTGCCGACAAACCGGGCAATTTTGGTTTTATGGGTAATGATATCAATTTCAATACGCATCTGGTCGCCGGGCTTCACCACACGCCGGAACTTGGCCTTATCAATGGACATGAAGAAAGGCACCCGATCGCCCGCCTTGGCTATACGGTTAATCAGAATGCCTCCCGTCTGCGCCATCGCCTCAATCTGTAACACCCCGGGCATCACTGGCACACCCGGGAAATGGCCTTGGAAAAAGGGCTCATTGATGGTTACATTTTTGATACCTACGATGCGCTTATAATCATCACACTCGATAATTTTATCCACCAGTAAAAAAGGAAACCGGTGGGGTAATAACTTCATGATTTCTTGAATATCCATTGTTGCCATAGAATTTGCCTTTTCCTTTAGACTGCGGCCAATAACGCTGCAACTTTGTCGACACGCTCCCAGGTAAACGAATCCAGATTTTCCGTCCGTCCAAAGTGGCCGTAAGAAGAGGTGGCTTCATAAATCGGACGAAGCAGATCCAATGTCTTGATGATCTCGGCGGGTTTCAGGCCAAACACTGCCTTAACGGCCTTGACGATTTGGGCATCGCTAACGGTCCCGGTACCGAAAGTATCGATATGCACCGACACAGGATCAGGATAACCGATGGCATAGGCCAACTGCAGTTCACAACGGCTCGCCAACTTTGCGGCAACAACGTTTTTAGCCACATAGCGGGCCATATACGCCGCACTACGATCGACCTTCGAAGGATCCTTGCCCGAGAACGCACCGCCACCATGCCGCCCCATTCCACCATAGGTATCCACAATGATTTTGCGCCCGGTCAAACCGCTATCGCCGTGTGGGCCCCCAATGACAAAACGCCCGGTGGGGTTGATGAGGAATTTGGTTTTCTTGAGCAATTTCTCGGGGATCTCCTTGCGGACAATCTCCTCGATAATGCCATCCTTGAGAGTCTTATAGGACACATCCGGACTGTGTTGTGAAGACACCACCACGGTATCAACACTGACCGGGCATCCATCTTCATACACAATCGTAACCTGGGATTTTCCGTCAGGACGCAAGAAGGGGAGCTTTCCATTGCGACGCGCCTTCGCCAAAGCTTTGGTCAGACGATGCGCAAACATGATCGGCATCGGCATCAACTCACGGGTCTCATCACAGGCATAACCGAACATCATCCCCTGATCACCCGCGCCCTGCTCCTTAAAGAGTCCCTGCCCCGAGGTCACCCCCTGTGAGATGTCTGGAGACTGGCGATCCAACGAGACCATCACGGCACAGCTATCAGCCGAGAAACCAAGATCAGGATCCGTGTAACCGATCTTGCGAATCTTATCGCGGGCAATATCAGCAAAATTAACAATCGCCTTGGTCGTGATTTCGCCTGCGACCACAACAAGTCCGGTGCTCACCAGTGTCTCACACGCCACACGGGCTTTGGGATCCTGTTTAAGATTGGCATCTAAAATGGCATCTGAAATACCATCGGCAACCTTGTCAGGATGGCCTTCCGAAACTGATTCTGATGTAAACAAGTAACGATCACTCATGATATTCCCCTTCTTTGATATCGTTCCGGCGTTTTACCGGTCACGAGCTAAACATTGTTACCTGAATCACTTCACTAATTCAAGTATTTCAGGAGCCACTTTTGCAATCAGGGCCCGACAGTGCTTTAAAACCTCTGATGCGGTCTCGCAGGACAGTGCCGTCTGAGCCAAATCTATTGCCTGTGCGCGCGTAACACTGCGAATGAGTTCCTTGACGGCAGGAACTGAGGCGGGGACCATACTTAACTCATCAATCCCCAATCCCAGCAAAAGGAGGGTCATCAACGGATCCCCACCCATCTGACCGCATACCCCCACCCAAATTCCCCTGGCATGCCCGGCATCAATGGTCGTCTTAATCAAGCGCAATACCGCCGGATGAGTGGGCTCGTAGAGATGGGCCACACGGTCATTCACCCGATCCACTGCCAAGGTATATTGAGCCAAATCATTGGTCCCAATGCTGAAAAATGAAACGTGTTTGGCAATAATGTCCGCCGTCAGGGCCGCTGAGGGAATCTCAATCATGACACCGACTTCCAGCATGGCATCAAAAGCGTGACCTTCCCGGCGGAGTTCGGTCTTACACTCTTCCAAAATAGCGTTAGCCCGTATGACTTCCCCTACGTTGCTGATCATAGGATACATGACTTTTACTTTACCAAAAGCGCTCGCCCGCAGAATCGCCCGCAATTGAGTTTTGAACATTTCCGGCTGTGCCAGACAGAACCGGATGGCTCGAAATCCAAGAAAGGGATTCATCTCAGGGGGCATTCTCACCGACGATGCAAATTTGTCACCGCCAAGATCCACCGTACGAATGATCACAGGCTCAGGAGCCAACAATGAGGCCACCCCTCTATAGGCCGCTAACTGCTCCTCCTCCGTCGGCAACTCGTCATGGGCAATATATAGATATTCTGAACGTAACAACCCCACCCCAATGGCACCATATTTCCGGATTTCCCTGGCCTCCTCGAGAAACTCAATGTTGGCGGAAAGGGTCACTCCATGGTGATCCAAGGTTTCGGCTGGCAGGTCACACAACCGTGTCAACCTGGCCTCAATCATTTTTCTCTGCTGCGCCAGCTTATTGTATTTCTTAAGTGTCGCCTCGGACGGCCGGAGGATAACCACCCCCTCGGTGCCATCCATTAAAATCCAATCCCCCGGGGACAGTTTATGGGTCACGTCGCCCAACCCGACCACAGCCGGTATCCCCATCGCACGGGCCATGATAGCGGAGTGTGACGTCCGACTCCCCATATCTGTCGCAAATCCCAATACAAGATTTTTACGGAGAGATGCCGTTTCGGAGGGGGCGAGATCAGGGGATACCACAATGCTTTTTCCATGAAGTCCATCCAGCGCGTGTGTCTTTTCACCCGTCAGATTACGTAATACACGACGGGCCACATCCTTGAAGTCGGATACACGCTCTCTCAGATATTCGTCTTCCACCGCCGAAAGGGCTTCAATGTACCGGCTCGTAACAGCACGCACGGCTGCCTCAGCATTCAATTTATCCTTGGTAATCAATCGAATCGTTTCATCAAAAAAAGCGGCATCATCCAGAATTAATTTATGGACATCAAAGATCGTGGCATCCTGCTGACCAATGGCGTGCTTCACATTATTCTGAATCACCGTAATCTGACGTCGGGTCACGGTGACAGCAGTTTTGAATCGGGCAATTTCATCGCCGATTTCCTCAGGATTGAGTATGCGTTCAGAGAATTCGGTTTCTTCGTGTCTGGCCTTATAGACCGGACCAATCACCACTCCCGGGGAAACCCCGACTCCATGCAGAATGATTTCCACCAAACTGCCGGGGGCCTGCGGATTCGTCATCGTGGTTACCCTTCGAAGAATTTGCTATCCATCAGCGACTGGATTTCTGCCAAAGCAGCCTCGGCATCAACACCGTCAGCAATAATCTTCAAAACCGTACCAAAGCCTGCCTCAAGTGTCATGAGACCCATAATACTTTTGCCGGATACTTTGTTACAGCCCTTTTCGACAGTAATATCGGCGGCAAAACGGTTCGCCGCTTTGACAAAAAGAGCAGCCGGCCGTGCATGAAGTCCAAGTTTATTCTGGATTTTCACTTCACGAACCAAAATCTTCTCGGAAGGATCTTGTTTATGCCCGGCATTACTCATCGGATTTATCATCCTTCGCCAGTACGGAGATCAATTTTTCATCAAGCTCTTTGGCCGCATCATGTCCCAACCGTTTTAGCATCTGATCCAATGCGGCCACTTCCACAATATTAGCAACATCCCGCCCGGGTGCCACCGGGATTTCAATACTGGGAATATCCACCCCCAGAATTGAACGTTTCTGAGTCATCTGCCCGCTGCGATCCTCCGCGGAGACCATTTCAGGGCTGCAAAGATTAATCACCAGATCCAATTTTTTTTCGTTGCGCACCGAGGCCACGCCGAAAAGGCTCGGGACATGAATGATACCCAACCCGCGAATTTCCATGTGATAACGAATGACCCCTACCGGAGAACCAATCACATCACCGGCGCTGTCCACCTGCAGCGAAGTCACGTCATCAGAGACCAGGCAATGGCCCTTTTTGATAAGCGACAACGCAGTCTCGCTTTTCCCCACACCAGGTTTCCCGATGAGCAGCACGCCCACGCCCAAAATCTCAACCATCGTTCCCTGCATAACCATATGTGGTGCCAGCAGATTCCCCATAATGACAGTGGCCCCATTGATAAAGTTTTTGGTGATCGCAGGAGTTCGCAGCAAACACGTTTTGAATTCTTCCGCCAATGCAATGAGTTCCGGCAAAATACGATGCCGCCGTGTCACAACAATACAGGGAACATGGCGCATGAAAATCTGCTTCAACCGCTCATGGCGATCATTTTCAGTCAGGGATGCCAGGTAAGCCATTTCGGCATGTCCCAGCGTTTGAATACGGCGGTGGGCAAAATACTGGAAAAACCCAGTTAAAGCTAACCCAGGCCGGTTGATCGCGGACTCTTCAATCCTGCGATTCAACCCGGCGGCACCCGCGACAAGGTCAAGATCAAGCCTGTCTTTCGAGGCTTTTATAAAATCATCAACCGTCGCCAGTGTTTTTTCCACCGCCGCATCACTCATGCTTACTCCACTTCCGTAGTTGGCTCCAAGTCACGAAGCTTGCTGTTGCCCTTGTGCTCATGGCGCTTATCTAATGTCTTGCGGAGTTGAGCCTCAACTTTATCAACTGCCTCATCAATGGACGCGTACATATTTTCGGACGTCGCCTTGCCTTCAAGCTGGATGTGACGTGCCGCATGGACAATCACTTCAGCAAGATGCGTGAATTTCTGAACATCCAGAATCATGTGCATTTTATCAATGCGAGGGAATTCAGCCAGCAACTTATCTAATCGCTTCCCGGCATAATCCCGCATGCTATTAGTCACTTCAACATTTCTACCTGTAATTTCAATTGTCATATTAATGTTCTCCCTTTCCCTACATACTGAATCGTGGGCCTAAATACAACTCCCGACTAACATCATCTTTAATCAGGAATTCACTGGTCCCTTCCCTTAACACACGTCCTTCGCAAATCAGGTAGGCCCGATCTACAATGGACAATGTTTCCCTGACACTGTGATCCGTGATGAGAATGCCTAACCCGCGTTTACGCAGGCTTTTAATAATCTCCTGAACATCATAGACAGCCAGTGGATCCACGCCACTAAAGGGCTCATCCAGTAGAATCATCGCCGGATCCGTTACCAGTGCGCGGGCAATTTCAAGGCGCCGTCGCTCACCACCACTCAGCGTAAACGCCTTCTGATTGGCCAGACCGGAAATACCCAGATCCTCCATGAGCTCCCCCATCCGCTGTTTGCGTTGTCGCGAACTGAGATTCCGGGTTTCGAGAATCGCCATGATATTCTCTGCCACCGTCAATTTGCGGAAAATGGAAGGTTCCTGCGCCAGATAGCCCATTCCCATGCGCGCCCGTTGGTACATGGGCTTGGCAGAGATATCTTTTCCTTTGAAGAAAATTTTACCCCGGGTTGGGCGAATCAAACCCACAATCATGTAAAAGGTCGTTGTTTTGCCAGCTCCATTGGGACCCAATAGCCCGACAATCTCGCCCGCATTGACGTTCACACTGACGCCATGCACGACGGTCTTCCCTCGATAGGCTTTAACAAGTTCCTCAGTTCTGATTAACGGATCCACAAAAACCTCATTTCTGGGGCTTAGCCGCATTCTTGGATTTCATCAGGTCACCGAGGTCACTTTTTCCCTCACCCGGCACAAATGTTCCTTGTGAATTATCAATATGAACCTTGTCCTCATCACGGCTGTAAATGATGCGTGACCCGCGCAAGGTCATCCCTTCCTGAGTAATCACAGGCTTGTCAGTCAACACGGTGATGCCGGAACGAACACTGTATACCGCACGGCCGCAGGTCGCTTTCCGAAATCCCTTGATCTGCATCCCCTTCTTTTCCGACACCCCCTTCGGGCTCAAATCCTGTTCAATGTCCACCGAACCGACAGCCGTCACCATCTCCGGCTCACGGTTGGTGCTCATCAACATCGTGATCTGATCCGCTTTAATTGTGACTCGCGGATCACTCACAACCACATCCCCGTCAAGCACTAGTACGTTCCTGGAAATATCATAGTCCGCCCGCTTGGCTGAAATATGTGTTTCACTGGCCCCACTGCCCATCGTCATCCCCCCCACTCCGCCGGACGCCAGATCCTGGGCAGACGCTATCACCGCGACCAGCAGCGCCACACATCCCACCGCCGCATTTATACACACTTTCCTCATGTCACTTTTTCTCCTTCAACAGGGGCCACATCTTGACTTGCCCCGTCATCACCATATGAAAATTATTCAAAATCTCAATTCGCTGACTCGCGGCGGACCATCGGAACCCCCGCCCTGTAATCACAACATTATCCCGCACAATCTTCATCTCCGCATTTGAAAACGCATCTTTAGTTTTCTGATCGACGGTGCAGTGATCCGAGGACAGCACCGCATCCACAACATTCGAGGTGCTGAACTCCACGCGCTTCTTATACATGATAATCTGCAGCCCTGTGATCCTGATCTTGCTGTCCTGGAGCATTTTGGCTTTTCTGCCAAAGATCTCAGACTTCAATATCCCGTTTGCATCGAATTCAGGAATCCGGAAATCATCAATCTCACGATCCTCCATCCCTCCAAGCTGCTGGGCAAAAGACACCGTTCCGCAGGCGAGTAAGGCTGGCACAAGAAGTCTGATCAGAAATTTATGCAAGACGCACGACATCATCAATTTTCCTTAACGTCCGCCAGAGTTGACCCATGGCCGAAAATGCAATGGTATTATCCCTATCGGACATCGCCTCCTCGGGTTTGACATGGGTTTCCATAAACACCCCCTCACACCCCGTGGCAACAGCCGCTCTCGCCAAGGCGGGAGCCCAACACCCATCCCCCCCGGTTCGGTCACCGGCCCCACCCGGACGCTGCACACTATGGGTGGCATCAAAAATCACCGGATAACCGAATTCACGCATTATCAGAAGACTACGCATGTCGGCGACTAAATTATTGTATCCAAACGAAACTCCCCGCTCGGTCAGGATGATCTTCCGGTTGCCGGTAGACTCGATTTTATCTATCACATTACGCATATCCCCGGGGGCCATAAACTGCGCTTTTTTAACATTTACCGGAATCCCCGTTTTCCCGGCAGCCACAACAAGATCGGTCTGTCGGCACAGGAAGGCAGGAATTTGGATGATATCCACGACTTTCGCCGCACGCTCAGCCTCCTCAACGCTGTGGATGTCGGTCAACACCGGCACCCCATATCGAGCCTTCACCTCAGCCAGAATTTCAAGACCGCGCTCCAGGCCCGGACCCCGATACGAGCGTACGGAAGACCGGTTGGCCTTGTCATAGGACGCCTTGAAAATAAGTGAAATTTTCTGGGTCTTTGCCAGCCGAACCAATTTTCCGGCAATCTCCAGGCAGCCCTCGCGGCTTTCAATGACACAGGGACCTGCAATCAATACTAAAGGGCGCTTCGCCCCCACACTCACACTCCCGACCTTAACCTCTGTACTCATGTTTCCCACTCACAATCTGTTATGATGCCAATCCGGCACGCTTCAGCGCGGCTCCAGCCAACGCTACATCCTCAGGAGTGTCTACTCCCAGCCCCATCTCCTGCGTCTCAACAACTTTCATCCGGGCGCCCAGATGAAGGGCGCGCAATTGCTCCAGCTTTTCGGTCAATTCAAGCACACAGGGCGGCGCCTTCACAAGCCGATCCAAAAAGGTACGTCGATAAGCATAGATCCCCACATGTCGCCAATGCGTCAATCCGCACGGCGCGGTATCCCGTACAAACGGAATTACCGATCGCGAAAAATACAACGCCCGGCCCTGTTCCCCAAAAACCACTTTCACAACGGAAGGCTTGTTCAACTCCTCCGGAGAATGAATCGGTGTCGCGGCAGTGGCCATATCCCATTCCTGTGCCTCTACCATAACCTCCGCCAGCCCATTGATCAACCCCGGATCAATCAAGGGCTCATCTCCTTGAATATTAATCACAATTCCGGCATCCAGGCCAGCCACCGCCTCAGCCACTCGATCCGTACCCGAAGGGTGATCCACACGCGTCATCACAGCCTTCGCGCCGAGCGCTGTCACCACCGACCGAATCCGTTCATCATCCGTGGCCACGAGCACATCATCAAGACGAGTGGCTAAACGGACCCGCTCCAAGACCCACTGAATCAAAGGCTTACCACAGATTGGCACCAGGGCTTTCCCCGGCAATCGCGTAGAGGCCCAACGTGCGGGAATCACGCCCACCACTCGCTCTTGCTTAAACTTCATTTCGCTCCACACTCGCAATGAGTTCAACCGGCGAACAGGTCGCCGTCCCCAGTTTCCCCACCACCACCCCTGCGGCATTATTTCCCAGAACGGCGGCTTCATTAAACGAGGCGCCTGCCGCCAAGGCCATCACACAGGTGGCAATAACCGTATCCCCGGCCCCACTCACATCATACACCTCCCGAGCCCGCGTCGGGATGACACGCGGCGGAGTATTGCGGGCCAACATATACATTCCATTTGCGCCCAACGTCACCAGAAGTTGTTCCGGTTCCCAGATTTTCAAAAGTGCTTCCGCCGCTTTCCGTAACGAGACATCATTCATGGGATCCCCGGGCGGCGGAGCTTTTGCCGGCAGGCCGGAACAAAGATGCGCCTCCTTGTAATTCGGTGTTGCCAGCGTAATACCTTTGATGCTCAGATTTAAATTATCCTTGGGGTCCAAACCGACGGGAATCCCCTTTACCTTGGCCGCACCCAAAATGGCATCCATGACTTCCTGGCAAACAATCCCCTTGCTATAGTCTTCAACCACGACTCCGTCGCAGGACTCTATTTCCTTGGAAATCATTTCACAGAAGGCCTGGATATCATCCGGTGGCAAACGCGAATCGCTTTCCCAATCCACGCGGACCACCTGCTGCCGATCCGCCAGCACACGCATCTTTACGGTTGTCTGAAAGCCCACCACAGTCCGAACCGCCCGGGTACAAATCCCTTGTTCTTTCATAAGCGCCAACAGATCGCGCCCGGCCACATCATTGCCCACCACACCCGCAATAACGGCCTTTCCTCCAAAGGCACATACATTGCTCGCGACGTTGGCTGCCCCCCCAAGTAC
>JBAWZF010000051.1 GCA_037143175.1 bacterium | reverse complement strand
TCACTGCTCACTGCTCACTGCTCACTGCCCACTGCCCACTGCTCACTGCCCACTGATTTGCGTTAAAATGGGTGATGGTGGCCACCTCTTCGAGCGTCAGCCCACGCAGACTGGCAATTGTCTGGGCGACGAGGAGTAGGTTGGCTGGTTCGTTTACGGGGTTGCCATCACTGTTTATGAGCCCGGTTGGGTTCAGTTTCTGAGTGGGGAATAAGTCTGGTGCGTCGGTTTCGATCAGGAGTCGATCCTGTGGTACGGCCGCTGCAGCCGCTCGACCATGGATATTCCGCTCAAAGGTGATGGCTCCTGAAAAAGAGAAAAAGGCCCCCCGTCGAACCAGCGGCTGAATCAGTTCGCTGGAGCCGGAATACGAATGTAAAATAAAGCCAAAGGCGGGCCATCCTTTTTCATCCAACAGTTCCATAAGTCGTCCCCAGGCGCGGCGGCAATGGATTGTGACCGGGCGTTCAAGTTCATTGGCGAGATGTATCTGAGTCAGGAAAACGGCCTCCTGATCCGCAAAGGTGGTTTTGTCCAGTGCATGATCAAGTCCAATTTCGCCGACAGCAGACGGGGTGGACGTGAGGAACGTTTCCAAGGTGTCCAGCCAGCCAGCCGTTCTCTCGCCAATATACCAGGGGTGCAGTCCGAACGAGAGCCGGACTTGTGGGAAACGGCGGGCAATATCGGGGAGCAGGGACCAATCCGCTTCGCAACTGCCACAGCACATCAAGCCGGTAATCCCGGCCGATGAGGCGCGCATCATGGCGGCATCAAGGTGCGGTAGGAGGCGGGCATCCTGCAAATGACAATGGGCATCGAATAGTTTCATATCTTGATTGAAACACCAGTTGACATATTACATACTGCGGCCTGATGAATAAAGAAAACGTTCCTGAAAGTGATTCCGCGATTCTCCGGCATGCCAGAGGACAGTTTGCCTGTATTGCCTCGGCCTACTCGCTGGGAACGTTTAACGATAATCTTTACAAGCAGGCGACGATGCTGCTCGCTGTTTTGGCCGGGCGAACGGATACGCAAAGCTATGTGGTAATGGTGTTTACGTTGCCGTTTTTGCTGTTTGCCGCGCCTGCCGGGTGGTGTGCTGACCGTTTCCCGAAGCGTCGGGTCATCATCGTGGCCAAGTGGTTAGAATTGTTGGCCATGCTTTTTGGTGCGGTAGGGGTATGTACCGGCCAAAATTCCCTCATTTTTACGATGTTATTCATTATGGGGGTGCAGGCCACGATTTTCAGTCCTTCCATGAATGGGGCGCTCCCGGAACTCTACCCGCCCCGTTTTGTGCCCCATGCGAATGGAATTCTGCGTATGTTTGTGACAGTGGCGATTCTGGGCGGGATGGCTACGGCGGGATTCCTGTTATCACACAAGGGAGAGGGCTGGTACGGGATTAGTATAGGGCGTTTGCTGGTCGCTGGAGCGGTGGTGGGGATCGCGCTGATGGGACTGCTTGTCAGCTATGGTGTGCCCCGCCGTCCTGCCGCCAATCCGCATAACCCTTTCCCCTGGGATGGCCCGGTTCGGACTTTAAAGGATTTGTGGTCCACGCGGCATGACCCGCTTCTGGCGATTGCCATTGCGACCAATGTGTTTGTGTGGTCGGCGGGCTCGATTGGCATACTGATCCTGAACCCAATGGGGTTGAATCAATTTCACATGGGCGAGTTGCTCACCAGTTGCCTGGGCGTGAGTGAGTTGGTGGGGATTGCCATCGGAGGAATTCTCAGTGCTCGGCTTGTTAAGTTGGATCACTGGTATCGCGTGGTGGGGCCTTCCTGTGCGGGGATGGGATTGGCGATGCTCGGCATGTTGGGGGTGCCTTTCCTGCCGGCGGGCGGACAGCCTTTTGCACTTTACGGGTTGACGTTCTTTCTGGGTGCCATGGGGGGGACTGTCCTGATCCCGATGGAAAGCTTTTTGCAGGTTCGTCCGGCTCCGGCTAGAAAAGGCGCCATTCTGTCATCGGTAAACTTCATCGTTTTTGGTGGGGTTTTGGTATCTGGCGGAGTTGCCAAGTATCTCAACCAATGGTTCAAGCCCACAGAGGCGTTCGCCGTGATGGGGCTTTGTTCTTTACTCATTAGCGCTGTACTCTATACGCTATTCCGGCGAGAAGAAAAACGTACGAATAATCTATAAATCAGGAAATGGAGGGATCATGAAATTGTGGCAGTATACAACGGCCGTGATTCTGGGAGTCGCTTGCGTGGGGTTGAGTGTCATTATTGTTTTCACATCGCGCAGCAACATGGTTATGCAAGATGATATCCAGGCCCGCCAGCAGAAATTGAGTAACAGCATTCTGGGACCGCAGGCGCAACAGGTCGCCAATGGTATTCTGCAGAATATGGCATCCGCGGCGCCCACGAACGCAAAAATGCGCGAATTGCTCGCCAAACATGGATATAATATTCCTGTCACCCCTGAGGAGAAATAAGCCATGAACCAAACACCTAGCGATAAATCGTATAGCGCCTTCTTTCCAGTTGTTTTGATCGCCCTGGGGATCATCATCTTGTTGTCCTGGAACCTGATGGTCGTGCTTAACCAGTATTCCTCCGGTGTGCGAATCAGTGCCCAGCAGGATGTCGAGATGAATCAGGTGGCTCAGGCCGAAGGAAAGTTAAAAGCCATGATGAATGATTTGCTGGCGCTTGCCAAGACAGACGCTGCTGCTGCTGCGATCGTCAACCGGTACAAGATTGCCATTAAATAGGGGTATATTGACCCACAGCCCGAGCTGTAATACCATCACTCGTGTTTTGGGAAGGAGCCAGGTATGAAACTAGCAATAATGGCGTTAACAACAATGCTGCTCGCGGGATCCGTGAGTGCGGGAGAGACACTAATGACGACGAATGCGACGACAAATACGATTGTGGTAATGGCAACATCCGAGGGGGATATTGAGATCGAACTGTTTGCCGATAAGGCACCCATTTCGGTTAGCAACTTCCTGGCCTATGTGGATGAGAAGTTTTATGACAACACGGTGTTTCACCGTGTGATTCCTAACTTCATGATCCAAGGCGGTGGTTTCGATACCAATATGAGCCAGAAGGTCAATAAGGCGCCGATCAAGAATGAGGCGAAGAACGGGCTCAAGAATGATCGTGGGACCTTGGCCATGGCGCGTACCGCGGTTGTGGATAGCGCCACCTCGCAGTTCTTTATCAATGTGGCCAATAACGACTTCCTCAATAATGGCGCCCGTGATTTCGGTTATGCGGTGTTCGCCAAGGTAGTGGCCGGTATGGATGTGGTGGATAAGATCGCCGCCGTCAAGACCACCACGAAGAGTGGTATGGGCGATGTCCCCGCCACCGCCGTCATGATCAAGTCGGTCAAACGGAAGTAAAAGACAGTATCCAGAAATCAGTATTCAGGAGTCAGAATCGGCGGAAGCCGGTCTGGCTCCTGTTTCTTTTGTGGGGTCAAAAATCAGGTATGAGTTAAATAAATTGTTGATATAACTCATAAATATTGTATTTATGAGTTATATTTCGATTGGATATTACTCATGACATGGAATTGGCAACAAGATGATTGGCCGCATTTCCGGTACAATGACAAGGTGCTGGCGCCATTGGAGAGTCTCTTTCTTCGGCAATCAGGGGAATTGTGCGGAGCAATTCGACATCTTTCGGTGGAAGACAAGCAGGTTTTGACTGTTACCTTAATTAGCGAGGAAGCGCTCAAAACATCTGAAATTGAAGGAGAATATCTCAATCGGGATAGTCTTCAGTCTTCGATTCGCAGGCAGTTTGGATTGAAGACCGATGAGAGACGGATTCCTGTCGCCGAACAGGGGCTTTCGGAAATGATGGTGAATCTCTATAAGACCTATGCGGATCAACTCACTCATGAGACGTTCTATGACTGGCATGCCGCCCTGACAAAAGGGAGGCGGGATCTGATTAATATGGGGGGCTATCGCAGTCATAGTGAACCGATGCAAGTGGTTTCCGGCCCCATTCAGGAGCCGGTCATTCATTTCGAAGCGCCACCCTCCAGTCTGGTGAAGGATGAAATGAATGCGTTTATTCGTTGGTTCAACACTACTGCGCCGGATGGCGATACCCCCATACCTCAGCTCGCTCGTGCGGGAATAGCCCATCTATATTTTGTAAGTATCCATCCCTTCGAAGATGGTAACGGACGGATCGGACGGGCGATCTCTGAAAAAGTTCTGGCGCAGGGACTACAGCAGCCCACGCTGATTGCACTGGCAACCATGATCGCGCGCAACAAAAAAGCCTACTACGCCGCGCTTGAACAGGCAAACCGCGGTAATGAGATTACCGGTTGGCTGGAATATTTTGCCGGGACTGTGTTAGAAGCGAGAGCTTACACGATGCGCCAGATTGAATTTCTGATCGCGAAAGCAAAATTTTATGATCGGTTCCGCGGCGTATTCAATGACCGTCAGGCAAAGGTCATTGCGCGTCTTTTCCGGGAAGGCCCGGAGGGATTTACCGGCGGTCTGAGCGCGGAGAATTATATTCGAATAACCTCCACCTCGCGTGCCACAGCAACCCGTGATCTCGCAGAGTTGGTGGAAAAACAAGCTCTGAAGAAAACAGGTCAACTCAAAGGCACTCGCTATTATTTGAACCTTGGCTAACTGGATCTGGTGCATCGCTCTTGCCTTACTGGTGACCTTTTGAGACTCTAAAAGTCATTTCTTCGAAATAGGAAAATGCATGTCCGATAAAGAAGCTACAGCTCGTATCAAGATCAACAAACTGCTCGAAGCCGCCGGTTGGCGCTTTTTTGCTGACGCCAAAGGACCCGCTTGTAGGTAAGGAGCAGGCTCGCAAATACGCGAAGTCGCAAAACTGCCGGTTCATCATTCTCTCGAATGGCAACCTACATTACTTTTGGGATCTCGAACGTGGGAACCCATACGTCATTACCGCTTTCCCGTCACCCGCCTCCGTCACCGGCTATCAGAAGTCAGCACCGGATCCCAAGCGACTAATAGAGGAAGTCGTCGGGGATGACTATGTCGCTCTTATCCATTGGTTTGGTTATCGTCTTGAAACACGCCGAGTGGATCGTATCACCGATTTCTTTCCTGAATTAAAGCAAACCAAAGCGGCTTTTATTGGGGGGCGCAAACTGTTTAAGGATGAACTCGACCGTATTGCTGCGTTGCTAAATGACGGCACAAAAGAAGGGCAATACCGGTTTAAGGAGAATGCCCGGCTGGTGTTGATATGTGGAGATTACGATTAGGACTGGGAAACTATTTTCCCTGACCGTAATAGGCGCTGGCGCCGTGCTTTCTCAAGTAATGTTTGTCTAAAAGCACTTTGGGTACGGCCTTGGTTGACGGGGCAATATGCAGGGTCTCGGAGGCCAGCTTGCAGAGAAATTCCAACACTACGGCACTATCCACTGCCGCCGTTGCCGATTTTCCCCAGGTGAAGGGGCCATGACTCGCCACCAGAACTCCGGGAAACGCCAGAGCATCAAGCTTTTTGAATCGTTCGATAATCACCCGGCCGGTATTCACTTCGTAGTCACCGGTAATTTCCTTGCCCGTCAGCGGTCGTGTGCAGGGAACAGACCCATGATAGTAATCGGCATGCGTAGTGCCAAACGCAGGGATCTCGCGTTGTGCCTGCGCCCAGGCGGTGGCAAACAGGCTATGCGTGTGTACTACCCCACCAAGGCCGGGGAACGCGCGATATAACTCCAAGTGGGTCGGTGTGTCGGAACTGGGTTTTAATTCCCCTTCCACCACCTTGCCGGTCTTGAGTGAAACGACCACCATGTGACTGGGTTTCATTCGATCGTAGGATACGCCTGACGGCTTGATGACAATCAGGCCTTGCTGGCGGTCAATGCCGCTGACATTTCCCCACGTCTGCACCACAAGCCCCTCATCCACCAGGCGCAGGTTGGCGGCACAGACGTCCTTCTTGAGTGCTTCCAGCATGGTTGTTCCTTACTTTCTGGCTTTGTTGCGGATCTCGATCAGGGTCTTCATGACGCCATGGAGATTGCCGGTATAATCCTTCGTACCGAAGGCATCGTGCAGTTGACGATACAGTTTATAGAGTTCCTTGTACACAGTGTGCGCTGCGGGATTTGGGCGATACACGACTGGCTTCAGTCCGGTCATGGCCTTTTGGGCGGCTGTAACGTTTTTATAGGCACCGGCTACCACGGCTGCCGCCACTGCCGAACCCAGTGCGCAGGTTTGCGCCGAGCGTGAGATTTTCATGGGGCGCCCAATGATATCAGCATAGATCTGCATGACCATCGGGTTCTTCTCGGCAATACCGCCGCAGTTCACCACGGACTTGACCTTCACCCCGTATTCCTCGAACCGGTTGATGATGGTCAGTGCGCCAAAGGCGGTTGCCTCAACCAGGGCGCGATAGATCTCCGCCGGGGTTGTGTAAAGCGTCTGCCCAACCAGAAGACCTGTCAACCGTTGGTCCACAAGGATGGTCCGGTTGCCATTGTTCCAGTCGAGTGCCAGAAGACCCGAGGCGCCGGGTTTGAGCTGAGATGCTTTGTTGGTCAGAGCGACATGGCCGCCGTCCTTGCCGTGCGGCTCAATGTAATTGACGAACCAGTTGAAGATATCGCCCACGGCTGATTGGCCAGCTTCCATTCCGAAATAACCCGGAAGGATACTTCCCTTGACAATCCCGCAGATGCCGGGAATGTCGGCGAGTTTCCGGTTCCCCGGCGCCACCATCAGATCGCAGGTACTGGTGCCGATCGTTTTCACCAGTGTGCCTTCGCCGACGCCCGCGCCGACCCCGCCAAGATGGGCATCAAAGGCCCCGACGGCGACTGGGATTCCGGCCGTCAGACCGGTCTTGCCCGCCCATTCCGCTGTCAAACTGCCTGCTGCTTCGGAAACATCATACGCTTTGGCCGCCAGACGTCCACGTAACGCACCCAGTTTCGGGTGGAGCTTGGAGAGGAATTGGACATCGGGGTAACCGCCCCATTCAGCATTGAACATCGCCTTGTGGCCGGCGGCGCAGACGCAGACTTTGGTTACGCCCGGCTTCTGGGTTCCGGTCAGCATGGCGGGAATCCAGTCGGCCATCTCAACCCAGGTGTAGGCGGCGTCAAAAACTTCAGGACTCGTCCGCAGGCAATGCCAGACCTTACTGAAAAACCACTCGCTACTATAAATGCCGCCGCATTTCGCCAGATATTGGGGACGCATCTTGCGGGCTAGCGTGGTGATCTGGGAGGCCTCCTCGACGCCGGTATGATCCTTCCAGAGCCATGCCATGGCTGCGGGATGTTTGGCGAATTTTTTTGTCAAGGCCAGCGCGGTGCCGTCCTGGTCAACTGGCAGGGGCGTGCTCCCCGTCGTGTCCACGCCGATACCGATCACTTGTGACGGTTTGAATCCCTTGATTTTCTTTGCTGAAGCGGCAAGGGCTGCCTTAATCGTGATTTCGGCGCCTTCCAGATAATCTGCCGGATGCTGCCGCGCCAGGTTGGGGTCGGATGACAGGATGACCCCTTCCTTGCCGTGAGAATACATGTGCACCGCTGAGCCCGCTTCGGCACCGTTGGAAATATCCACAACCAATGCCCGTACCGAATTTGTTCCGTAATCCAAACCAATCGTATATTTAGCCATAAGTATCTCCTTGTTTAAAGATCAAGTATTCAGGATTCAGTAGTCAGTAGTCAGAATTCTGAATACTGAATCCTGTCTCCTGAATTCTCATTTACCGTCCCACGCCCTGAAGCAGGTGATACGCGATATCATTCCAGCGAAGCTCATTCTTGAGGGCCGGGATGGTCGTGCCTTCGCCGATGCGGATCATCTCGATGCCGGCGATGGCGGCGAAGTCTTCGAGGGTTTCCGTTGTGACGGCGCTGCTGAAGGCGGAGTGATGAGCGCCACCAGCATAGATCCAGGCGGCGGCGGCCGTTTTGAAGTCCGGCAGTGCCTCCCACATTGCGCAGGCGACTGGCAATTTAGGCAGGGGGCGCGGCGGCTTGACCACGTTCAGTTCATTGACGATCAGGCGGAAGCGGTTGCCCATATCGACCAGTGTGGCGTTAAGTGCCGGACCGGGCTTGGCGGTGAATACGAGCCGGGCGGGGTCTGCCTTGCCGCCGATCCCCAGAGGATGGATCTGCAACGAAGGCTTGGCGGCGGCAATGGAAGGGCAAACTTCCAGCATATGGGCGCCCAATACCAACGGACGTTTCGGATCCATATGATACGTGTAGTCTTCCATCCAGCTTGTTCCGCCTTTGAGGCCGGTTGCCATGGCTTTCATGCTGCGCAGCAATGCGCAGGTCTTCCAGTCGCCTTCGGCGCCGAACCCGTAACCTTCGGCCATCAGGCTCTGAACCGCAAGGCCGGGGAGTTGCTTCAAGCCGTGGAGATCCTCGAATGTGGTGGTAAAACCCTTGAAGTTGCCTTTTTCGAGGAAGGTACGTAGTCCGACTTCAATCTGGGCGGCGTCTTCAAGGCCGCTTCGTTTGGCTCCGCCTTTGCGCAGGGCTGGTGCCACGGTGTAGGCAGCGTCATAGGCGGCACACTGGGCTGTGATCTCCTTGGTGCTGACGGCATTGATAACCTCGACCAGATCGCCTACGGGATGGGTGTTTACAGAGTAACCCAGGCGGATCTCGGCAGCGACTTTGTCGCCCTCGGTGACGGCCACTTCGCGCATGTTGTCGCCGAAGCGGACAAACTTGGCGCCCTGCAGATCGGTCCAGCCGCGCACGGCGCGTTCCCAGGCGGCGATGCGGCCTTGAACTTCCTGATCCTGCCAGTGTCCGACCACAACCTTACGCTCAAGGCGCAGGCGTGCATGGATGAAGCCATGTTCGCGGTCGCCATGGGCCGACTGGTTCAGGTTCATGAAATCCATGTCAATGGTAGGCCAGGGCAGATCGCGGTTGAATTGCGTATGCAGGTGGAGCATGGGCTTACGGAAGGCGGTGAGTCCGCCAATCCACATTTTAGAAGGAGAGAACGTGTGCATCCACAGGATGACGCCGCCGCACGATGGGTCATTATTGGCTGCCGTCAGAGTGTTGCGGATCTCGTCGGGAGTTTTGACCACCGGCTTGAAGACCGTTTTAAGAGGGATCCGGCCGGAGGCGTTGAAGCCATCCACGATTTTCCCCGAGTGTTCGGCGACCTGGGCAAGGGTTTTGGGTCCATACAGATGCTGGCTTCCGGTGATGAACCAGATGGTCAGGTTTTCAGCGATGTTTTTCATAGATTCTCCTTAAGGTGATTCACAGTATGATCATTAAGCGCATTATACAATAATCCAGCCTTCATGGCTTGATTGGCTAATTAATCTCATATATTTTTCTGAAATCAAATAGAGAAAATGAACATTCGGATGGATCAGACGATCATCAACCAGTGATATGACTGTTTGGCCCCGAACAATCGGTGGTGAAGTCTTTTGGGGATTCTGATACTAATAGTACAGATCAACAGGTTACATCATGAGTAATTCAGCGTTCAAGCTTCAAGCACCGTATAAGCCCACGGGTGATCAGCCGGATGCCATTGCGGCGTTGGAGCGGGGGGTGGCGGCTGGAAAACGGTTTCAGATTCTTGAGGGAGTCACGGGCTCAGGGAAGACGTTTACCTTGGCCAATGTTATTGCCCGTTATGGCCGCCCGGCTTTGGTGATCTCTCACAATAAGACTTTGGCGGCCCAGCTATATTCCGAGCTGAAAACCTTTTTCCCGGACAATGCGGTAGAGTATTTCGTCAGTTATTACGATTACTACCAGCCGGAAGCGTATATTCCTCAGACGGACACCTTTATTGAGAAAGATGCCTCGATCAATAAGGAGATCGAGCGGTTACGTCTCTCGGCCACCAATTCCATGCTATCACGAGAGGATGTCATCATCGTGTCGTCCGTATCCTGCATTTATGGGTTAGGGTCGCCGGACGACTACCGGCAGATGGTGGTGGAGGCCCGGGTGGGAGATACGGTCGATCGGGATGAACTGCTTAAGCGGCTGGTGGATATTCAGTATACTCGGAATGATTACGCGCCCGAGCCCGGGACGTTCCGGGTACGTGGTGATACGGTGGATGTGTTTCCTTCCTATTCCGTCAAAGGGGTCCGGCTGGATTTCTTCGGGGATCAACTTGAGCGCGCGCAGTCGTTTGATGCGGTGAGTGGGCATGTGCAGGGGGGGCTCGACCATGTGTTGATCTCCCCAGCCACGCATTTCGTGATGCCCTACGAAAAAATCGAGGGAGCCATTGCTGCCATTGTGGCGGAGATGGAAGAGCGGATCCGGTGGTTTGAAGCCAATGGCAAATTGCTGGAGGCCCAGCGCATCAAAATGCGAACCATGTATGATATGGAGATGCTGAAAGAAATCGGCTTTTGTTCCGGCATCGAGAATTATTCCCGGCACTTGAGTGGGCGGCAGCCCGGCGAAAAACCGGCCACCTTACTAAGTTATTTTCAGGGGGAGTTCGTGACGATACTGGATGAATCGCATGTCACGGTCCCGCAGATCCGCGGCATGTTCAACGGGGACCAGGCTCGAAAATCGGTTTTGGTTGAGCATGGTTTCAGATTGCCATCCGCCAAGGACAATCGCCCCATGAATTTTGATGAATTTATGGCCTCCACGGGACCGATTATTTTTACATCCGCGACGCCGGGGCCTTTCGAGCGTGAGATTTCGCTGCCCCCGGTCATGCAGCTGATTCGGCCGACTGGACTGATCGACCCTCCCGTGATTATCCGTCCGCTGGCAAACCAGATCGATGACGTCATGGAGGAAATCCGGGCGCATGCGGCGAAGGGAGAGCGTGTGTTGGTCACCACCCTGACTAAGCGTACATCCGAGGATCTGGCGGACTACCTCAAGGGGGTGGGTCTCAAGGTTCGTTATCTCCATTCCGATATCGTCACGATTGAGCGGGTGGAAATATTGCGCAGCCTCCGTAAAGGTGATTTCGACTGCCTGATCGGGGTCAATCTGCTTCGGGAAGGGTTGGACCTGCCTGAGGTCTCCCTCGTTGCCGTTTTAGACGCTGACAAGGAGGGATTCCTGCGCTCTGAGACATCACTGATTCAAACGGCGGGACGTGCGGCCCGGCATCTTGATGGCAAGGTGATTCTGTATGCCGATCAAATCACCGGCTCCATGCAGCGCATGATGGAAGTTACGGAGAAACGGCGGGCGGTTCAGATTGAATACAACCGCGTAAATCATATTACTCCGAGCAGCATCCAGAGAAGTGTCCAGGAAAGCCTTGTAATTGAATACAAGGGGAAAGAAATTGAGGCTTTGGTTGCCAAGGAGAGCGGTGTGGACTTCGATATCTATGCCACGCTGCGTGAAATGGAAGTAGAGATGGTGGAGGCCGCGGAAACTTTGGAATTTGAGCGTGCGGCCATGTTGCGGGATCAGATCAAGGAGCTTCGGTCTGCCGCAGGACTGAAGGATGAGGTGCCGTCCGGTAAAAAGGCCTCTGGAACCGTGCGTTATCCCACTGGGCGTAAGCGGCGGGCAAAAGAGAATCTGCAGAAAACATGACGTGTTATAAAAAGCGAGGTTATAGATGACCATACTTAACGGTAATAAACCAGCTTGTGATACCTGCTATGCCCCGGCGGCCCGAATGACTGAGGCTGACATTCAGGAGCAACTCAAGGCAACGATTGGAAATCCCGTCATCGACACCCTACTGAAGTCCGTTGGTGGATTCCTGGCCATTCTAAATGAACAGCGGCAGATTCTCGCGGCCAATGACGACTTTTTGAAGACACTTGGTGTTTTTGATATTGCAGGGGTTCTGGGACTCCGGCCGGGCGAGGCGCTTCAATGTATTCACGCGGCTGCGCACGAGGGCGGATGTGGCACTTCCGAATTTTGCGCCACGTGTGGAGCCGTGGTGGCCATTATGACGTGTCTGGGGAACAATGAGCCGGTTGAGTGTCCTTGTTCTATCACCGTACGCAAGAACGGCCTTAACAAAGATATGTATTTCAGCGTGAGGGCGTGCCCCTTGCCCCTGGGGGATCGGCGGCTGGTGCTTCTGTTTATGCAGGACATAAGCATTCATCAGAGGCGTGCGGTTTTGGAGCGTGCCTTCTATTCGGATATCAGCGGTATGATTGTCAGTGCGCTGGGTCGGAGTAAATTGTTGCTGACGGCGGATGTAGAAAGAAGCCATATGCTGGCTTCAGATATATTTGAGGTGTTGATCCGACTGGCTCAAGAAGTGCGAATCCAGAAGTCGTTGATTCAGGAAACGGAGGGAGGGGTATTTCCGCTGTTACGACTAACCGCTGTTGCTGATGTTTTGAAAGAGATTGCGAAGACGTGTGAGTCCTATCCGATGGCCCAAGGGAAAAAACTGATCGTGGAGGATAAGACGGAAGGCCTCAGGCTCAAGGCTGACTCCTGGCTTCTGCAGCGAGTTATCGGGGGGATGGTTATGAATGCCTTGGAAGCCTCCATTGAGGGCGATGAGGTCCGTTTGACGGCTGAGATCGAACGCTCTGTGCTGACCTTTTCGGTTTGGAATCGCCAATATATTCCGGCAGAAATAACGAAGCGGATCTTTCAGCAGAATTTCTCGACACATGCTGAACTGGGCCGGGGCATGGGTACCTATTTCATGAAGGTGATTGGAGAGCAGTCGCTGGGCGGAAAGGTCGCATTTACAACTTCTAAAAACGAGGGTACCGTGTTCAGGATCAGCCTGAATGTGTAGAAGCCAGTTTCCAGTGGGCAGTAGGCAGAGGGCAGTAAGCAGACCCTGCCAACTGTTTACTGCTTACTGGAAACTGGCTACTGACTTATCCCGGTAGCGGCGGGTAAGATCCCCATAGGCGTCGATGCGGCGGTCACGCAGGAAAGGCCAGATGCGGCGAACCGCCTCACTTTGATCAAGGTCCACGTCCACTATGAGTTGGGCCTCGTTTTCGGTGCTGGCTTTGGTAATGAATTCTCCCTGGCAGCCTGCGGCGAAGGTATGACCCCAGAACTGAATTCCCCCTTTGCCGGAGGGCGAGGCTTCAAAGCCGACCCGGTTGACGCTAAGGATGGGGATTCCATTGGCAATGGCATGAGCCCGTTGACTTGTGACCCAGGCGTCAAGCTGCCGTTGTTTTTCGGCCGGGGTATCGCTTCGCTCCCAGCCAATGGCCGTGGGATAAATCAGGATGTCCGCACCATCCAGTGCCATCAAGCGGGCGGCTTCCGGGTACCACTGATCCCAGCAGACAAGTACACCGAGCTTTCCGACAGAGGTTTGAATGGCGTGAAATCCGAGATCACCAGGGGTGAAGTAAAATTTTTCGTAATAGGCGGGATCATCTGGAATGTGCATCTTGCGATACTGGCCGGCAATCGAGCCATCGGTCTCAAAGACTACCGCTGTATTATGGTACAGCCCGGCGGCCCGGCGTTCAAAGAATGAGCCAACAAGGACGACGCCATTATCGCGTGCAGCCTTGGCGAAGGTATCGGTGAGCGGCCCGGGTATGGATTCCGCGAGGGAACAGAGATCGGGATCTTCGGTCTGGCAGAAATAGAGGGAGGCGTGGAGTTCAGAAAGCACTACCAGTTTGGCGCCGCCTTGGGCCGCCTGATGGATGGCCGCCACGCTTTTGACGACATTGGCGGCGCGATCCGGGCCGAATGAATGTTGGATTAATGCGGTTTTGATGGTTTTCATTCCAGAACTCCTTTGGGAAGCTGCATGGTGACGCAGTGCAGGGATCCATGCTGAAGAATGAGCGCGGAACAGTCAATGCCGATAATCTTGCGGCCGGGGTAAGCTTTCCCAATGAGGGAAAGGGCAAGTGGATCACGGGGATCGTTATAAATGGGGACCAATACGGCTCCATTCAGGATGAGAAAATTGGCATAAGAGACGGGGAGCCGATGATGATCTTCGTCATATTGGGCGGCGGGCCAGGGCAAAGGAATGAGGTGATAAGGCTTACCTGTCAGGTTTTGCAAGAGTTTCAGTTCATCTGCCATGGCGGTGAGTTCAGCAAAATGTTCGTCTTCGGGATTGTCGCAGGCTTGGTAGATAATGGTGTCATGTGGGGCAAAACGGGCGAGCATATCTATGTGGCCATCGGTGTCGTCGCCCGCAAGGTAGCCGTGGTCCAGCCATAAAACGCGGGTTGCCCCAAGAAACTGGGCCAAGGCCTGCTCGGTATCTTTCCGGTTCATATGGGGATTCCGGTTCGGGTTGGCGTTGCAGGAAGAAGTGGTCAGGATGGTGCCGTGTCCATCAGTTTCAATGCTGCCGCCCTCGAGAATGATGTGGACGTGACGCAGATGAGCGGGGCCAAAGACTCCGTGTTCCTTGAGTTTTGCTGAAATGGCGTTGTCCAGATAAGCGTTAAATTTGCCGCCCCAGCCGTTAAATTGGCAATCCAGAAGCACAGGGTGATGATTTTCGAATACCGTGATGGGTCCGAAGTCACGAGCCCAGGTGTCATTGGAGGGGATCGGGCAGCACTGAATACGGTCAGACAGGGCGTTGGTATGCTGGAGGAAATGATGAACTTCCGCAGGATTGGCGGTGACCACAATGACTTGCGCATGGTGAGACGCTTCGGCAATGATCCGGGCAAATGTTTCCTGGGCTCTGGTCAGGTAGGGCTTCCAGTCAGTTTCGGCATGTGGCCAGGCCAGCAAGACTCCGTCCTGCTCTTCCCATTCGGCTGGATATCTGATGGTGTTCATAGGGGGGAAAGATAAGGAGCGGAAAAGAGACCGTCAAGCCGATAGCCCAAAATAAAACCGCGGTTCCGAAGAACCGCGGTTAGAGTGGTAAGCATTTGCCTGCTACCGGGCACCCCAGTCGGCCAGTTGATCTGAGACTTTATAGCGCCTTAGGCACCGTCTCAAATATCACCAACCTCAGGTCAACTTATATAATTAGCATACGCTATGCCATAGTGAGATAGGGGGGGTGTTTTAACAGGGTCTTCACATTAGGTCATCATATTCAGCCGTTACTGTATTTTTAGAAACGGGAGATACGCGGCAAGTCTGTCTCAAGGGAGAATGCAATCTCGGGACTGAGACAGTGATTTGCGACATTGAGAATGGACAAATGAACCTGATTGCTTCATCTTTTTGATTGTTATGGGATTATACGACAGAGACTATATGCGGGAGAGACCTGCTGGTGAATCGGAAGAGCAATCCGGGTTGAACCGGTTGCAGCTACGCCGTCGTCGTCTAATCATTATTGGACTTGTTTTGCTTGGGGCGGCCATGGTGGCGATGTTGGCAACAAACTGACAGCTTATGAGTGAATCCAGTCAAACCTCGCGTATCCCTATCAGATCCTGTGGCGAATGCTGTACCCGGCTACGTAATTTCGGGGTCAGGTTACGGGGAGAAGCGGTGCTGGAAGAGATCAATCTTCACATGCATTGTGGTGAACTCACGGCGTTGATTGGGCCGAATGGGGCTGGAAAAACAACTTTGTTACGCGCCATGGTGGGGGAATTGCCGCATTCCGGGACGCTCCGTTTTATCCATCATGGTAATGTGGAGACGACCATGCCGATTCGGATCGGATACGTGCCGCAGAAACTGGAACTGGATCGGACTTCCCCGACCACGGTGTTGGATTTGTTTGCGGCGACGATCAGTCGTTGGCCCCTCTGGCTGGGAACCCGGAAGGCCGTGCGGAGAGAGGCCGGTGAAAAGCTTGAGTTAGTCGGGGCGGAGCAGCTTCTGAATCGGCGGCTTTCCGAGATTTCGGTCGGCCAGCTTCAGCGCATCATGTTAGCCCTGGCCTTGACCCCGGTTCCTGAATTATTACTGCTGGATGAGCCCGTGGCGGCCCTGGATCAGGGTGGTATGGAGCTTTTTTATCAGACGGTTTCAAAGATGCGTCAGGAGTACGATCTCTCGATTCTCCTGGTTTCGCATGATCTGACGGCCGCTGCCCAATTTTCAGATCGAATGATATTGCTGAATCGGAAGGTGCTATGTGATGGTCCCCCCCGCGAGATTCTGCTTAATCCCTTGATTCGACAGACGTTTGGTTTCGGATATACAGAGGCTGAGATTGACGGGCGGCGCTCCTTGTTGACAGGGTTGAAGCATGAGCAGTGCGCCCTGCCGGTGGAGGTTAAATCATGAGTATGTGGCATGCCCTAATCATGAGCCTGCCCTTCGAATGGGCGCAGTATGACTTCATGCATTATGCGCTGCTGGCAATTCTGCTGATTACGCCGTTGCTCGCGGTAATGGGCTGCCTTGTGATCAACAACCACATGGCTTTCTTTTCCGAGGCCATGGGGCACTCGGCTTTGACCGGCGTGGCACTGGGGGCAATTATCGGGCTGGGGAACCCCGCTGTTACGATTATCGGATTTGCAGTTCTGCTGGCGCTGGGGATGGTTCTGCTACGGCGCTTCAGTGCCTTGCCGGCGGACACGAGTATTGCCCTGGTAATGGCTTTTGTCGTCGCCTTGGGCGTGGTATTGCTGTCCCGTGGCGGTGGTTTTGCCAAATACTCCCAATATTTGATTGGAGATATATTAACAATTACCCCGAAGGATCTTGGAGGGCTTGCCGTGTTGTCCGGCGTTGCCGGCGTGTTGTGGATATTCCTGTTCAATGCCTTTTTCTTTGTCAGTTTAAATCGTTCGCTAGCATCAAGTCGTGGCTTGCCAACGGCTTTTCTTGAGGCTCTTTTTGCTGTACTGGTGGCCGTGGTGGTGTCCGTCAGTATCCCCTGGGTAGGCTTGCTGGTGATTAACTCCATGCTGATCCTGCCTGCGGCAACGGCCAGGAATCTTGCCCGGAATACCCGGCGGTATGTTTTGGGGTCCGTGATTGTGAGCCTGCTCTCCGGCGTGTTAGGCCTAGTCTGTTCCTATTACTGGAATACCGCCACCGGAGCGACGATTGTGCTTTGGGCCTGTGGCTTCTTTGGCGTCTCGCTGGCCCTGCGCCGGAGGTAATTGGCCTAATATTGGCACCGGTGTTTCTGAGATACAGGCTCACCTTCTTTAATTCTAGTTATTAGCTAATATTATCTTTTAACCAGCTTTCGCTTGTGTCAAAGTCCTTGGGGTTGTGGCGAGAAAAGACGAACAAGGACAATCAAAGACAAACAAGGATAGACACGGACTGACACGGACTGACAAGGAGAGCAGGATGCGTGTTTTGGCGTGTCCGTCTGTGTCCGTCCGTGACTGTCTGTGATCTTTGTGTTTTCCAAAGGAGCGAACCTATATGAGCGAGAAAGAAAGCCTCCTGCCAAAGCATGGCGGGTATAAGAACCTGCTTTCGTATCAATTGGCCGAACTGGTCTTCGACATCACGGTGTTGTTCTGTGAGAAGTACGTCCGGATCTCGGATCGCACAAACGACCAGATGGTTCAATCGGCGCGCTCCGGCTTCCAGAATATTGCCGAGGGCTCTGTTGATTCCGGCGTTTCCAAGAAGAGCGAAATCAAACTGACTGGGATCGCGATCGGATGCATGGATGAACTGGTCAAAGACTACCGGAAATATCTGCAAAAGAAGAAACTGGAGGAGTGGCCGCCCCAGCATCAGGCTTTGCTGGATTTAAAGGGCCGGCATGTGAAGTCGCTGGATGAGTTCCGCAGATGGGTTAAGGATGCCTGGGTGAAATCCGGGAAGACTTGCCCGCCAGACCAAATCTCGGCGAACGGTGTGTTGTCGTTGCTGAATCTGGCTCTCTATCTGACGCGCAAACAGTTGTCAGCCCTGGAGAAGAAGTTTCTTGAAGAAGGTGGCATTACCGAGCGGATGTATCGGCTCCGGAAAGAAGCGCGGGAGAAAACAGGGGAACATGGGTGGACGCGGACGGGCAAGGTGTGGAAATGATGGATTATTATGGAGTCATATCTATGCACGACTAGCGGGTGTGCATAAATAAAATAAGATAAATCGTTGACAATCGTCATACTTAGCATATAGTAATAAGGGAAAGTATGAAAACGGCAGATAAAAATATAGTTAAGCTTAGCGCGATAGCCGAAATTCGGATGGGTGCTACCTTGCGGGGGCGGGATGCGACTCGGCCTGTGCCGACTGGGTCCTGTCATTTTGTGCGAATAGGGGATATTTCTCAGGATGGCGAACTATTGACGAATGAACTCATCCGTATTGAGCCCAATGAGACGATAAAAGAAGATTTGTTTCTGCGGTCGGGTGATGTTCTGTTCCCGAATCGCGGCACTCGGACTACGGCTTTGGCATATCGTCTTGATATGCCGTGCACGGTGGTAGGGGCTCAGTTTTTTGTTTTAAGGCCCGATCCCGCGCGGGTGTTGCCGGAATACCTGGCATGGTTTCTCAGGTCGGACCAGGCTGTACGCCATTTCGAGGGGCGCCGCAAAGGCTCCTATGTCCAGATTATCCAGCGGAGTGACCTTGCCGAGATGGCGATGCCATTGCCGTCGCTGGAAGTGCAGCAAAAAATTGTGGAGGCTGCCGATTTAGCATTGAAGGCGAGGGGGCTCGAGGAACGCCTGGCCGCGCTGAACTGGAAACTTTCCAAGACTGCTCTTTTAAAAGCCGCAACCGATCACATTGAAAATCAACCGAAGGAACCATGTAAATGAAGAAGATTGATCAAAGCCAAATCAATGATGTCGCCTGGCGCGCCTGTGACACGTTTCGCGGTGTTCTGGATCCGGCCGACTACAAGAATTACATCCTTGTCATGGTGTTCTTGAAATACATCTCCGATGTCTGGAGCGACCATCGCGAACGCTACCTTAAGGAATTCAAAGGGGATGCCACACGGGTTGAGCGCCGTCTCTCTCGTGAGCGTTTCCAGTTGCCGGATGGGTGTGATTTCAAAAGCCTCTATGAGCACCGGAACAAGGCCGACATAGGGGAACGGATTGATGTGGCCTTGGGGGCGATCGAAGATGCCAACAAGGAAAAATTGGAGGGAGTCTTCCGCGAAGTCAGCTTCAATTCGGAAAATAAGCTGGGACAGACGCGGGACCGCAATGCCCGGCTGAAGCACCTGCTGGAGGATTTCAATGATCCGCGTATTGATTTGCGCCCCTCTGTGGTGGGTGAAGAAGATGTAATTGGTAATGTTTATGAATACCTGCTGGAGCGCTTTGCTTCCGATGCCGGGAAGAAGGCGGGAGAATTCTACACGCCAGGACAAGTGTCCTCCCTGCTGGCCCGTTTGCTGGCGCCGAAGAAAGGGAACACCATTTGTGATCCTGCCTGCGGTTCGGGATCGTTACTCATCAAGGTGGGGCGTCAGGCGGATGAGCGCAATTTTGCCCTGTTCGGGCAGGAGAGTAACGGCACTACGCATGCTCTCTGCCGGATGAACATGTTCCTGCATGGCATGGACAGTTTTCGTATCGAGTGGGGCGATACCCTTCGCAATCCACGCCTGGTCGAGCATGACCAGTTGATGAAGTTCGACATTGTGGTCGCCAATCCGCCGTTCTCGCTGGAGAAGTGGGGGATTGAGGAGGCGGAGGCCGATCCATACCACCGGTATCACCGCGGATATCCGCCCAAGTCTAAAGGGGATTACGCCTTTATCACCCACATGATCGAAACGGCCCGTGAG
>JBAWZF010000050.1 GCA_037143175.1 bacterium | reverse complement strand
CGAAGGCACTGGAGCCGGGGCGCCCTCGCCCCGGGGGAATGGAAGAACCGGCCCGGGGGCGGGCCAGCTCCAGAGGAGGGGATGAAGAGGGGACAAGGAAAGCCCGAAGGCACTGGAGCCGGGGCGCCCTCGCCCCGGGGGAATGGAAGAACCGGCCCGAGGGCGGGCCGGCTCCAGAAGAGGGGAAAGAAAACTAGAGGAGGGGAACGTAAACTATGAATGAACTAGATAAAGGACTGGACATCAGCATGCGCGGTGTTGCCGCGCGGCGTGCGTTGGCGGTGTTCCGCAGGCAGGTCAAGGCGTGGGGCGTGGCGATGCCGACCATCAAGCCGCTGGTACTGGACTTCGGGATTGGCGAATACGAAAAAACGGGACTGATCGAGTACTGGATCGCCAATGAGGCCCGGGCCGGGTATTGCGGCAAGTACCTGTTTGTGTTCGACGGGCAGACTTGCCCCGAACACCGGCACCGGAAAAAGCATGAGACCTTCTTTGTGGTCAAAGGCCAAGTCCGCATGCGTTGCGGCGGGCGTTCACGGGTCATGAAGGAGGGCGATGTCCTACCTGTCGCACCCGGGCGCAAGCACAGTTTCACCGGCATCGGTCCGGCGTTGCTACTCGAACTCAGCATGCCCTGCGAGATCGCGGACAACTATTTCACCAACCGTGATATCCCCATCGGGGGGAATGCCGCCTGTGGGGGACGGTCATGAGCCTGCTTGCCGGTGCCGCGACGCGGGAGTTGAACCCCTCTGCATCTGCGCCCCTGTTCGGGTATCCCGGGGTACGACGGATGTCAACGGGCGCGCATGACCCGATCCTGGCATCGGCCCTCTATCTGGCGGCACCGGAAACGATCGGACAGTGCGTCGTGATCCTGTCGCTCGATATTCTTTTTCTGGAACCGCCGTTGGCGCGCCGGTTGCGGGCTGCGGTTGCGCAGGAGGCCGGCGTGCCCGAGGCCTGTGTATTTATTGGCTGCACCCACACACACTCCGCCCCGGTCTGCGCCCGCCTGTTGGCCTGGCACGGCGACGTGGGCGCGCCGGAGCCCGACCTGCTCTATCAGGAGTTTATCCTGCGCCAATCGCGGTCTGTTGTTGCGGAAGCCCGCCGGTGTGCGGTTCCCGCCGCCCTGGCCTGGACATCGGCCGAGGCGCGGGGTGTCGGCGGCAACCGGCATAGGCCCGATGGCGTGACGGATCCCGAATGCGGCATCCTGGCTGTGCGTCCGGTTTCCGGCGGGGCGCCGCTGGCCACGGTGTTGGTCTACGGGATGCACCCCACGGTCATGCATGAGGATTCCACGCTGATTTCAAGCGATTTCCCGCATTACACCCGGCTTCAGATCCGGGAACGGTTCGGGGCCGGGCATGTGACGGTCTATCTCACCGCCCCGTGCGGAGACCAGAGTCCGCGGTGGTTTGTCAATGGCCAGACCTTTGCCGAAGCCGAGCGTCTGGGGCGCCAACTTGGCACGGCGGCGCTCGCCGCCCTGGATCGCTTGCCGGCGTCGGCCTTCGCGAGCGAGGGGGTGCTCCGTGGACACCTGAAGTCTGTCCCTCTGCCTCGCCGAAAGCTTCCGACGCCCGTCATGGCGGAGGATGACCTGCGGGCGGCACGAAACCACTTTGCCCGTCTGCAGGCGGAAAAAGCGCCACGGGCGAAGATTCGTACCGCGGAATGCGCCGTGTTCGGCGCCCAGTCTGCAGTATGCCTGTCCAGGGCGGAGGAGCAGGGGGTGCTGAAGTCCTTTCTCTCGGAAGCCGGTGAACCGGAGATCCAGGTTCTCGGCATTCATGGCGGGGTGCTGGTTGGAATCCCCGGCGAGATCTTCGTTGATTATGCGCTGGACCTCAAATGCCGCGCTGGTTCCCGCGTGTTTCCCGTCAGTCTCGTCAACGGTGAGTTGCAGGGCTACATCTGCACGCCGGACGCCGCGGTGGCTGGCGGCTATGAGGCGGCCAACAGCCTGTATGCGCCTGAAGCCGGCCCGATTCTGGTGAAGGCGGCGCTGGACACGCTTGCGGATCTGGGAGAGGCACGGTGAGCAGGTCGCGCGAAGCCATCCTCGCCCTTGATCTGGGTTCGACCAATCTCAAGGTTGCCCTTTTTGGCTCCCGTCTGGAAAGGTTGGAGGTGGCGGTGCGGCCGGTGGCCCACGAGTATGGCGCCGATGGTCGTGTGGAACTGCCGGTTGAGCCGTTTCTCAGTAGCGTCAACGACGCCATCCGGAGTTGCCTGTCTGCGGTGCCTGGCGTCTCGCTCCGTGCCATCACTCTCACCAGCCAGGCGCAGACTTTCACGCTGGGCGACGCCGCCGGTCAGGCACTGATGCCGTTCGTCTCCTGGCAGGACAACCGCGGCGTTGCGGCCTGTGATGCGCTGGCCCGTGAGCCAACCCTCGGCGGGTTCGGCCGGCATTCCGGTTTTGCCGGTCTGCTACCGGCGCTTCAAATTGCCCAGCTTCGAAGGCTCCGCGATGAACAACCGGAACGGTTGCGGGCCGCCCGCCATATCCTCTCGCTGCCGACGTTTCTGGTCCGCGCCTGGATTGGAAGGGCTGTGATGGATTCGAACCTTGCCGCCATGTCGGGGCTCTATTCGCTCGAGCTCGAAGATTGGTGGCCCGTTGCCCTTGAGGCCGACGGGGTGAACCGGGCTCAACTTCCCGACTTGGTTCCTGTGGGTGGCCTCGCCGGTGAAACCATCGAAGCAGCCGCGACGTTCGGTATCCCTCCGGGTGTGCCGGTGTTTCTCGCCGGTAACGACCAGACGGCGGGGGCGTATGGCGCCGGAGTCCATCGCGAGGGAGGACTCCTGGTGACCCTCGGTACCGCCCAGGTCGCCTATGCCGTGACCCCGCGCCTCATGCCGCCGTCCGCCGGTCTGATCCGCGGTCCCTTTCCCGGCGGCCTGGCCTACCGCATGGCCGCGGATAGTTCGGGGGGTAATCTCATCAACTGGGGGCAGACGGTCCTTGCCGGCGCGGGGAATGATTCCGCCTTCTTCGAACTTGCCGCCGCCGCGCCTTCCGGGTGCCGGGGATTGACGTTTAGCGCCGATGTCACAGCCGCTGCGGGGGGGTGGCAGGGAATCGGCTTGCATCATCGGCCGGAGGACTTTGCCCGATCCATTCTCGAGGAACTTTGTCGGCGGATGGAAGGGATGATCCAGCAGTTGGGGGTCGAATTGCCCGCCGATGGCAGGCCTGTGCTGATTGCAGGAGGCGGAGGTGCTTCAGCCGTGTGGCGGCAGCTCTTGTCCGAGCGCCTGGACTGCCCGGTGTACCGTGTCGACGGCGACCCCCTCCTGGGCGCCGCCGCGCTGGTTTCTGAAGCGCTTTAGATCCGTTTTTCAGCTCACGGACTGCCTGTATGACAGGTATCGCAGCGGGCCGTTTTCCAGTCATCTCCGATATCCTCAGGATGCTTAAACTCCAGCCCGGATGACGTGAACTCAGCCAATTCCTTGCCGGGACCTTGCGCCAGGATCGTGTGACAGGTGTTACAATCCTTTGAAATCCGCTTTCCAGAATCACTGACGTGTTCACCATCATGGCACCGGAAACAGCCCGGGGTAATTTTGTGGCCAATGTGATTCGGGTATTCAGACCAACTGACCTTCATTTCAGGGAAAAAGTTACCACAGTATATTGCCTGTAACTCTCGAATCGTCCCCTCAAGCCGTTCATCACCTGGATATTTTACCCGTAAGTCGCGATCCATCACCTCTAAAGCCTCCGCTTCCGTTTTGTAGGGTGCGGCAAGCAATTTGGCTGTCACTGCTTTTAATGAAGGCATGGCACTGTCAAGCCGCCCCGCAGCCATCGCCATATCCAGCAACTCATTCGGCGAACGGTAAGTGTGGGCAGGCCGATTGTGGCAGTCTATGCAATCCATACTGCGCTGAGGGTATGAGGAGGCTTTCCCATCAGCGATTCGAAGTTTTTTATCCTCGGTCTGGTAAATCGTCACCTTACCGGACTGATCAGTCACCTGAACCCAGGGAATGACCATACGCTGACGATCGGTAGCGATGTACTTGACGGTATTAACCCCCTCCATATGCCAGTGGATGCCCCTGATCTGACCATGTGCCGGATTCCCGCCACCAATATTAAGCAGCATCTTGATCGTCCAGGGTGAGTTTTTCTCATCTGTTCCGTAATGTGTCCACGTCCGCAATACCGCGCCAAAAAACTTCGTCGGCCAATGACAGGCCAGACAGGTATCCTTGGCTGGCCGGAGACTCTGCACGGGAGTTTCAATCGGACGGTGATATTTATTAAAAAGGACTGAATAGACCTGATAGAGCCCGGAGATCTTGGCTTTTACAAACCATTCAGCACCCGATCCGATGTGACACTCTGCACAGGACGTGTTCGCATGGGGCGATTGCTTGAAAGCCGTATGCTCCGGCTTCATCACCGTATGGCAGACAGTCCCACAGAACTCAACCGACTCGGTAAAATGATAAGCCCGATAGGCGACTACAACGCCACCAACGACCAACACAGCGCCCAACAGACTGAACAGGACGATATGCATGACCGTTTTCCGATCGCCAAGATCGATAACCGGCAGGCGGGGCAGGCCCCCCTCTCGCTTCATTCGCCAATGGGTTAGTCCCATTCCTAAAACCACTAACGCCGCACAAGCCCCCGCAAACATGGGGATCAACAGATAACTAACCAAACCGAAATAAGCCGAAAGATTTTCCTGAGTGGCATCTATGATAACCATGATCAGGCCTATCAACAGAGCACAGGCGCCCAAAAGAAGCCCCAAAAGGCTTACCCAATTCCTGAGCAACCTCGAATACTTCGTCGTCTCATTCATGTTCGTTTTCCCCGTTCAATAATTTCAAGAAGAAGGATAGAGGAGCCCCCTTCGTAATGCAAAATGAATAACGGGTATCTGGCCTCAAATCTACTTCTACTTTGCGTAGATTTGTCCTATTTACGATAGAGCCCCACAACCCTATAGTTGTGCGGTTTAAAAATGACGAAGTTAGAGGAGACAACAGAGTGGATAAAATGATTTTGGGCCTTGTCGTTCTCTTTTCCTGTTTAGGCCTCACCCCGGCCTCCTGGGGCGTAACGCTTTCCAACAGCGAATGCCTGGTATGCCACGACGACCCCGCCCTAACCCGTATGGTCATGGGCCAAACTCAGTCCCTTCACGTCGCGGAAGGGGCTTTGAAAAAGTCAGTTCACTCCCAGCTCGCCTGCACAGAGTGCCACGCCGGAATCAAGGAACTTCCACACGCCGATAAACTCGCTCCTCCCGCTTGCGGCAGTTGTCATGATGATATCGCCAAGGACTATTCCGCCAGTATCCACGGGGTCAGCCAGAGTATGGGGGCCTCAGGCGCGGCGACCTGCTCCAGTTGCCATGGATCGCATAACATCGTCCCCGTCAAACAAGGTGACTCTCCGGTGTTCAAGCTGAACCTCCCCGCGACCTGTGCGCGGTGCCACAGCAACACCAACCTGACGACAGAATATAAAATGAAATTCCCGCAAGCCGCCAGCCAGTATATGGAAAGTATCCATGGCCGCGCCCTGCTTAAACTTGGACTCATTGTAGCCCCCTCCTGTAACGATTGTCATGGCGTTCACAATATCCGCCGCAGCGTGGATCGGAATTCCTCAATCAACCATGCCCATGTGGCCGACACCTGTGGCAAATGTCATGTGGGCGTGGAAGCGACTTACATGAAGAGCGTTCATGGCCAGCTACTGGCCAAGGGCGATTCCCGCGGCCCTGTTTGCACGGACTGCCATACCGCACATCAGATCGAATCCCAGGCGGGCGGCAACCTCAAGGCTGCCAGCGACCAACGCTGCGGCAAGTGCCATCAGGATCGCCTGGAAAACTATATGGAGACCTATCACGGCAAGGCCATTGCCCTGGGATCCACACATAATGCACCTCAGGTGGCCGCCTGCTACGACTGCCATGGGCATCATGACATCCTCCCCCCCTCCAATCCCCAGTCCCACTTGTCGAAAACAAACATTCTCCAAACTTGCCGCCAGTGCCATGAAGGGGCCACAGAAAAGTTTACCGAGTACCTGCCACACGCCGATCCCACGGATCGCGAACATTACCCCCTTCTCTATTTTGTATTCCTCTCCATGACCGGCCTGCTGGTGGGCACCTTTGCCTTCTTCGGTTTCCATACGGCCCTCTGGCTCTTCCGCTCCGTCTATCTCTATCTCCATGATTCCAAAACATACCGGGAAGCCAAGATCAGCACCCAGGTGGGGGATCAGTGGTTTACCAGATTCTCCCCGTTTGAACGGATGTTGCACATCATGGTTGTCACCAGCTTCCTCCTGCTGGTCATTACGGGAATGCCCCTGAAATTCCATTACACGCAATGGGCCAAGGTAATCTTTAATGTTCTGGGTGGCGCCCCGGTAGCCCGCTCACTGCACCATTTTGCGGCCATTATCACCTTTATCTATTTCGCCCTGCATCTGACAGACCGGTTCCGGGCCTGCTGGCGGGGACGAACAAATCTACTGGATCCCTTAACCGGACGGATAACCATCAAGCAAATCCTGGCCATCACGTTTGGCCCTGATTCCATGATTCCGAATCTGGACGACTGGCGCCAGTTTATCGCACATCAGAAATGGTTTTTCGGCAAGGGGCCACGTCCGCAATTCGACCGATGGACGTACTGGGAGAAATTTGATTACCTCGCGGTATTCTGGGGTGTCGCCATGATCGGGGCCTCCGGTCTGGTCATGTGGTTCCCCATCTTCTTCACCCGTTTCCTGCCGGGCTGGGTGATCAATGTCGCCATGATCGTCCATTCCGACGAAGCCCTGCTGGCGGCAGGCTTTATCTTTACCTTCCACTTCTTCAACACACATTTCCGGATTGAGAAGTTCCCCATGGATACGGTCATCTTTTCCGGGCGCATCTCCAAAACGGAGATGATCCACGAACGTAAACGGTGGTATGATCGCCTGGAGGCAGAAGGCAAACTTGACGATTACCGTGTCCGGGACGAATGGTATCGCTGGAAGGAAATCGCCAAGACGTTTGGTTATCTGTTCTTTGGCACGGGCTTGATTCTACTGGTGCTCATCGCCGTGGCAATGGCCACACGTCTGACACACTAACCGTTTTGGAGTGCGGCGGCTTGACGCGCTTACACATGGCCCGGCTTGACGGGCCGAAAGTCAGAAACCAGTGCGTCAAGCCGCACTGGAAGAAAGCGGTGTCAAGCCACCGCACTCCAAATAAAGGTGAAATATGGGCATGATTTACGTTTCGTTACTGACTGTATTGCTCAGCTCAGTTTTTTCATTGAACGTCCTTGCCATCGATAACTCCGACTGCTTTTCCTGCCATGAGGATAAGACGCTCAGCAAAAAAGATGCGTCAGGCAAAACCGTGAACCTGTTTGTAGATGCGGCAAAGTATGCCGGCTCAAGCCACGCCAGCAACACCTGCACCAGCTGTCACACCGATATCACCGAAGTTCCGCATCCGGACAACTTTGCAGCCAAACCCGTCGCTTGTGTGGTCTGCCATACGAACGCAGTTCGCTCGTATTCCGCGAGTACTCACGGGATCTCGCGGCAAGCAGGTAACCTCAACGCCGCCTCATGCTCCGACTGCCATGGGAAACACGGGATGATCCCGGCCCGGCTGTCGACCTCCCCACTCAGTCATGACCATCTTGCGGAAACCTGCGGCAAATGCCATCCCCAGGCCGTGGAAGTTTTTCAAGGAAGCATTCATGGCAAAGCGCTGGCGCGCGGAATTCGGGATGCGCCAACCTGCACAGACTGCCATTCGGATCACCAGATAAGCAACCTCAGAACCGCCTCTTCATTGAAGGTTGCCGAGGATGTCTGTAGTCGTTGCCATGCCTCGGCCCGCTTCAATGCCCGGAACAACCTGTCCTCCGATAAGGTCAGCAGCTTTTTTTCCAGCTATCACGGCATGTCGGCGAAGTTGGGTTCGAACCGAAGCGCCAACTGCGTCAGTTGCCACGGCGCCCATAATGTGCTGCCCTCTTCAGACCCAAAGTCTACGGTGAACAAAGGCAATATGGTGAACACCTGCCGCAAGTGTCATCCGGAGGCTAACGAGAATTTTTCGCTGGGAAAAATCCATCTCGACGCAACGTCCCTCTCAAGCCCCGGGGATCGTATCAACTGGTGGATCCGCCACACCTACCTGCTGCTGATTGTGGGCGTGATCGGCGGCATGCTGGTTCATAACATTCTGGTTTTCCGCCGGAAGTTTTTAATCTTGCGAGCCAAAAAAGGGCGTACCGTCGTTCGAATGACAAGGTCCCAGCGCTATCAGCACTTCTTTCTACTCACCAGTTTCAGCGCCCTGGCGATCACCGGGTTCGCACTGATCTATCCGGACTCCTGGTTGCATTACCTGATGGGTTCCAGCGAAAATGTCCGTCGTCTTGGACATCGTTTCGCGGCTGGCGTTATGATGGCACTGGCGGTGTATCACACCATCTACATCATGAGCGCAAAAGAAGGACGAAAGCTGGTTAAAGACATCTTCCCCTGTCCCAAGGACGTTCTGGATGTGATTGGGAATCTGCGATACCTGATTTTCCCACGGGCTCCGAAGCCAGCCTTTGCCCGATTCACTTATGGAGAAAAGGCGGAATATTGGGCGGTAGTCTGGGGCACCCTGATCATGGGGCTCACCGGCGTCATCATCATGTTCAAGATGAATATCACGGAATGGGCGCCCCGCTGGGTGATTGATGTGGCCATCACCATCCATTACTACGAGGCCATTCTGGCCGTATTAGCCATTATTGTCTGGCACTTCTATCACGTGATCTTTGATCCGGATGTCTACCCTTTAAATACAGCCTGCTGGGATGGGCGCATGCCGGAACATCTCTATCACGAGGAACATGAATTGGATACGGAGACGCTAGCAGAGGCGGAGAAGTAAGGTTACAGGTTACCAGTTATTGGTTATCTGAAATTCCTCACCGGAAATATTCATTAACCAATAACGAATAACCAATAACTTTCAAACACCTACTTCGCAACGACCGTCGCGTCTTCCAGAATAACATCGTATTTGTAGCCAGAGCCGAAGTCCTTATTCGTGTTCAGTGTGCCACTTACGGTAACAACATCCCCGACACGCACTTCAGCCTTGGTGGTTACTACTAAGTCATTCGCACCTTCGGGGCCTGTTCCATCTCGCAAGTGCAGCCAGTTCAAACCCATGATTTTCGGAGTAACCTTCACAACCTTTGCCCGGACTACCACGACTTTGCCAGCCAAATCCGTTTTACCAGCCCAGACTTCCGCCACCGTTTTCCCGCCATCAGGCTTCTGAATGGACTCCATAGCGGTCGACGTCGCAGCCCTAACCATGCCCGGCACCGCAGGATGTCCTGACGGAAGCTTCACGGCTCCATTGCTTTGATTCACTCCACCGCTTCCAGCCTGAGTAATGGAACCTGCCAGATAGAGTTCTTCGAATTTCCGGTTCAAGGCCTTGCTCTGAAAGTTCTTGGCCAGCATTCCCCCTTCAACCGAAACACTATCCCCCACCTTGACTTCAAAAACTGGACCCGCCGCCCAAATCGTCTCCTTACCCGTGTTGACCTGGACGTAGGTATAGCGACTGGCGTTCGTGGTCGCCAACACAGTGCCCACAAAGGAGGACTCGGCCTTGCCCGACATCTCTCCCGCCGCCGCACACATATCAGCCCCCATGGCAAACCGACCCAGCGTCAACGTCATCACAATAATAATAATTTTGTACATTACCAAATACCGCATTTTACTTATCAACAACCGCGGCCTTATCACGACTAGGCGTAACTGTGTAATCCTGACAACAGAAAATTAACTCCGTAATAGGTAAACAATACCGAGACAAAACCGATAATCGAAATCCAGGCTGCCCGGCGCCCACGCCAACCTCGCATGAAGTTGAAATGCAGAAATGCGGCATAAATAAACCAGGTGATCAACGACCAGGTTTCCTTGGGATCCCACGACCAATAAGTGCCCCACGCTGAGTTTGCCCACACCGCACCAGTAAGAATTCCCAGGGTGAGAAATAGAAACCCGAAGGAAATGGTCTGCGCGACAATCGTCTCCAACGTTTGCCGCGTCTCCTCCTGAGCCGTACTGGTCTGGCGAGTGGCAATCAGATAGCCAGCCGACGCCACTGCCGATATCGCAAAGGCACCATAACCCAAAAAGCAGGTCATCACATGAAACGACAACCAATTGCTTTGAAGCGCCGGCATCAATGGCCGAATCTCGGACTCAAAGGTGCTGGCATGCGCCAAGGCCAAGGCGGAAAGCGCTGCTGCCGCTGCAGCCAACCAGGGAAGTTTCGTGCGAATCCGCAGCAGAAGATAGACAACCGCAACCGTCCATGCAAAAAGGATCAGCGATTCGAACATATTACTGAAGGGTGCCCGCCCCGCCTCAACCCAACGTATTCCCAAATAGAGTGTCTGAACGCATACCCCGGCCACAATGAGCCCATTGGCAGCAAAGTCAAAAGCGTTCCTCCGCGACATAAGACAAATGACCGCACAAACCATGGCACAGAAATAGGCCGCGAAACTCACATTAAAAAGCATCGTCATGTTCAAGATTGTCGTCATTAAATTTCCCCTTTCGTCCGTCGTTGCTCCCCAAGCCAGGGACCAACGCAAAACACCAGCGTCAGACCTGCCATCATTAAAATGAACCCTGCATAGACAACAGGAATCCCCGGGTCACGAACCACTTGGAGGGCACTCCAGGAAAGATCATCGGGATTGTAACTTGTTTGATAGAAGGAAAAACCGCCCCACGAAAAGGGGGAATTAACCGCAATCGTCGGAGTACTCATCACAGCGCCATTTTCAATAACTTCAATTGTACTCTTGAACGCCTTGATCGGCCCCTGTCGCCCCATATCGGTCGGTGAACCAGCCTGGTAACGGAACTTCAGCGGCATGACTTCACCGGCACTCGCATGACCACCAAAATCAGGGAAGCGCGCGAATACCCATTGCGTGTTGGTCGCGCCGCCCCCCACGACAGTTACCTGAACAGCTGGATTATTAGGGGCATCTGAACGGGACTTCACATCGCCCGTCGTACCATCAATCATAAAGTCCGGCACATAACGCAGGACCTTGAGCCTGAACGCGGGGCTTGCGCCTGGCGCCGCATCTGCGGGCACGACGGGACGTTCCACATTCAAGACGATCGGGAAGTCAGCCTCCCAGTTTTTTTCCACCCACTGAACCGACAACTTTTCCGCCGTAGCCTCTGGCAATGCCCCCGGTGTTTTGTGAAACTCCAGTTCGAATTTTTTTAGCCGGATTGAAAAAGGAAGCGTCATGGGGCCATCCGGACTTTCGGCGCTATTCACAACCTGCCCCTCATGGAGCTGAATCATGCCTTTCTGTCCCCAGATCACCCGGATCACCCCTCCTCCTAAAACAAGGAGAAGACTGACATGAGTAATAAATGAGCCGATCACCCGGAACCGGGCCGCACCGGTTGCGCTTTTTATCGCACGATAACGCCGCCCTGTACAAACCATCAGACTGGCCGCCAAGGCAAACAACAGACCGACAAACCACCAGGAATAAAAAACGCGCGTCAACCCCAGCGCGGACAATACTTCCAATACCTGATGCCCACCCGGCCGCCCCAGATAGGACTCCACCTGCGAGCCTTGCGGAATCAAGGTCCCCGCAATGCAAGCCATGGCAAGAAGCAAAACCACCGTGAGCGCAAACACCAGAGACCCCAGCAATCGGGTAATGGGGTTCCCCACACCAGATACCCCGCCCGCCCCATTCGTTTTCGATGAATCACTCATAGTGGATAAATATAATCTTTTTTAGAATCTATGGCAACAGAACAAGCAGTGCAGACACACCTAATTTCTCATTTTTCCGGCATTATTGCCACCCATTGGCGGCGCGGATTTGGAGTGCGGCGGCTTGACGCCGCTTTCCTATGGCCCGGCTTGACGGGCCACACCCTGGATGAGGCGCGTCAAGCCGCGCCTTTACAAAGCGGCGTCAAGCCCTGCACTCCAAACAAACCTTCCACTGGAATATCTGAAGAAATTAGACACGTCTGCCCTAATAGGACAATGGGTCCCACCAATCTTAATCGTAATCTCTATCCCTCCTCATCGCCCACGGTCAGCACGGGGAAAATCAGATTATGATTACGACTAAGAATTACCAAAGCAGTTTACTTCTGCGCTTTGGGATTGGGGTGCTTGATTTTCTCGTAGGCCTGCTCGACATCAAAACCGACTTTTTTACCGTCTTTCGTCGTATACTTATCGGCCTTCCAGGTGGGAGACTGTTCGTTATGACACAGCGTACAACTGGTCGTGGCAGGATAAATCATCCCGGCTTCGATACATTGTTTCTGGTCCTTCATGATAGCCTGGGACTTATAATTCTTTCCCGGCCCATGACAAGACTCACAGGAGACTCCATCTTCAACAAGAACCTTGGTCACATCTGCTTTGACTTCTTCGGTGAAATTGTAAGCCGTGGAATGGCACTTCAAACATTTGCCACTTTTCTGAGGTTCGGAAATACCCACTTTGGCACCTGCCGCTTTGGCTTCCGGGCTGGCCAGCAATTCATAAGCCTTGGCGTGAGGACTACTCAGCCATTTAGCAGATTGGTCACCCGTATCCGCCTTCTTATGACACATTGCACAGGATTTTGTTCCCACTAACAGTGACGCATCCCGATCTGCCGCGACGGCCGAAAAAGACAATAGAACAGAAACCATAACAGCACCCGACACCAGCCACTGATTCGTTATTTTTTTCATACATTCCCCTGTGTTTAAGAGCCTTTTGACAGAACATGAGCTTATTGAACTGTCTTTGATTTATATCAGATTCCTGGATTGAATATCAAATGATTTTCGAGGATATTCCGTTAATTTTGCCTATGATGCTTTCATCTTTTTAGAGCCTCACACTTACCTCCCTGCCCACGCGGCTCAGGCAAGCTTCGCCCTCCAGCAGAATGATCTTTATCTTCTCAATATTTCTTTGGAGGGCGAACCTTGCGTGAGCCGCTTCATTGTAGGGCCCAGCAGGCGTTCATAAATCGTGATCCTGTTATTAGGCGAGGATTTAGGTCACTGTAAAGAACTTGATGAGAAACGCGGCATTGACTAAAATCTTCATCAATAAAATGGAGTCACTCATGAAATCTTCTTATCGTCTTCTCACCCTATCTGTGCTTGCCGTTGGCGTCGCTGTTCTGGTCATAGCATTCTGGCATCAACAATCAGAACTGACGCGCGTTCGGAATGCCTATGAAACATTGGCAGCGCAACAAACGGAACTCTCTCAGTCTCACGTACCGATACATAGAAGCACTGAGAAGCCAAGCGGGGCCGTATCTGCACCTGCGTTAGGGAACACCATTGCAGCCTCCCCGGAAATACCCGCCAGCCCAACTGGTGAAGGGGAGGTATCCGAGTCAATTCCCAAGGGCAAAGGCCTGAAACCCTGGCAGAAAACAGATTTAGCGTCACCGGCACCAGCCCCCACGGGGGATCGGTTGATTCTGGCGGAAACCAGTGCTAAACCTGTCGCTGATGGCGTGGTTGCCACCATCAAATTCAACTCAACAAGCAACGCACCAACCGATCAACTCGCCCTCGTTGTCCGTCTGGACAAACGATCCGATACCAGAATTCTGAATTTGGAACCTTCAGACCTATCTAATTACACAGGCGTATCGCATCGCGTATCTGAGAATGGAAAATTCGCCATCTTTATGGGAACCATCAAGGATGCTCGATCCATTTCGTTCAATCTCGCGCTGTCTGGACCGGACACAGCCGACGTGAGGGGTTCCTGCGGGATCACACCATTTCTGCTCGAAGTCAATACGGGGGGGGCGACCGTCAAGAATTTCCCCGTCCGCTGAAATCCGTTTCGCTCAAGGCCTGTGACAATAGGAGCAGTTACCCTGAGCACCGAATCGATTGTGAGTGGAGGGCCAGGTGCTCTGATGAACCAGAACACTGTTCCCGCCTGAATGACAGGCAGCGCACTCATCTGCCGCTGGCGTACCCACGTGACAAGAGAAACAATGTCGATCACGCCACCCGGCTGAATGTGGATCGGGATGATTGGCCAACGACGTGACTCCCTCATGACAAACCGCGCACCCTGCTGCCTCGGGTCCCGCATGACAATTCTGACAATGCTGGGTTCGCCAGCCCGCGGCATGCGGATTGGAATGTCCAGCGGCTAAAGAACTTCCATGACATACCGAGCACTGCTGGGCATCTGGTGAACCGGGATGGCAACTGGTGCAATGCTGTTGCCGCCATCCGCCACGATGCGGATTCGGATGATTCGCAATCGAGGCGCCACCTTCATGGCAAACTCCACATTGTTCAGCTTCGGGCGTTCCAATATGGCAGCTGTTACAATGCTGATCACGCCACCCGGCCAGGTGTGGATTGGGGTGCGAACTGATATCGGTCTCATGGCAAACAACACACCCGGTTCCTGTGCCCTTGCTCGTATGACAACTGAAGCAGTGACTTCGATCCCACCCCGCCTTGTGGGACTGGGGACGAGTATCGGCATGACAGGCGTCACACGAATCCTGTTGGTGACAAACCAGACAGCGCGCACGATCCCAAGCCCCCTGTGTTCCATGGGTCTTTAATCGCCACAAGTTGTTGTGTGAGGCCGGCATGGTAACTTGATGGCACTCCCTACATGATTCTTCACGGTGACAAACCCCGCAGGCATTATCCGGCTCAGTGCCCAAAGCCCCATGCCGTCGCGTCCAGTTTTGCTGGTGATTTTTGGGCGGGGTTTTGGGATCCAGATCCACATGACATGCGGCACAATCCATTCCCCACCGATGGGCTTCTTCGCGCATTCCAACCTTCGCCTTGCGGGTCATCTCGGGAACCCGCTCCAATTTCTTCTCCATGAGAAGTCCGTGACAGTCCACGCAGCGGTTCGTCAATGCCGCAGTATGGACAAACATACCGCTCGCCTGACTGGCCATTTTTGCTGGCTTATCGAGTGACAATTCACGTAAATCCTTGATCTTGTGACACATCCCGCAGGTCTTTGCGTCAATCTTCTTGGATTCCACCCACTCTTCATGGCAGTCCTTACAAGACGCATGCGTGGGAACAGCAAAACGGCCATCCGCCAGCTTGCCATGACAATCGGCACAAGCCATTCCGTTGTCGGCAACATGGAGGTTATGACTGAACGCGAGCTTGTAGTCATCTTCCTTGTTACAGCCAGACAGTGCAATCACCGCCAACACACTAATGGCCACGAAGAGAATCCGGGGAATTAAATTTTTCAAAATTTCACCTCGACTGACCCACGGGCCCTATAGCTCAAATCTAAAGCGTCTTTTCTGTCCTCAATATCCCCCTGTAAGCGCAGAATCAACTTACGGGTGACATTCCACTTTGTCCGGGCGAAATACGTGAGGGTATAGGGAGATTCTTCGGTAACTGTCCCATCCTCACGAAACACCGTCTGTCCACCATTGATGGAGTAGGATATATCGGAATAGTTCTGGTAGGTATAATCCACATAGGCGGAGCCCACGCTGACTTCCCAGATTCTGCGGTGTCGATAGCGGACTTCCCCGCTCAGGCCGAGGAAACTGTCACCCTCATCCACATCCCAATATTGCAGGGAAAGCGACGAACTCAAGGCCTTATTGGGTTCGAAGGTCAACGTCAGATCATAATCGCGATAATCACGATTACTATAATTCTCATCCCCGCTATCAGTAAGCCGGGCCGATACTCCGGGGGAGAGCATCCACTTGGGCGAGAAGGCATACGACAGTCTTGAATAGAGGAAGGTGTAGGGCTGCTGACCACCAAATTGGTTATAAAGAGGCGAATACGCTCTGGTTTTTGCGTCAAAAGTTCCCCAGCGACTGCCACCCACATGCAGGTCAGTATTGCCATCAGGCGCAAAAAATGAACCATCCAGTCGCGCCATACGGAACTCATCGTTGAGCACAGACAGTTGGCCACGTGTCCGCACGGAATCGGTCACATCCTGCTGGAGATCAATGAAATAGTTCTGATCGTCTCCGCCCTGGCGATCTTCATAGTATTCAGCCCAGGTAAATCGCGTCCTGTTGCCAGTCCAAGGGCGCCCAACCACCGAGGCGCCGCCGGCAATATCGCCGGACACAGCCGTATAGTAACTAACAGGGACGCCCACATACACCCGACCGCCTAAAGGCCCGTTTTCAAAAAACAACGCCTGTCCCCCATCCATTTGCAGGTAATCGGCGATATCCACATACTGGCGACCCAGCCGTAGACTCATGTGCCCTTTGGGATCGTGAACATCCCCATAGGCCTGCAGCAAACGATCCTCAGTCACCCCTTTGGCATCATCCACGCTGCGATAGGTCCCATCCTCAGCCGTGGCCCCATCCAAATCGGTATGCTCACGCCCTGACGCATAGAAATCAAATCGCCCATTTGCAAGGTCACGCCCGCTCCCATACCAATACCCGTAGAGATCGGAATCCTGCGAGGAACCTTCAGACCGGTAATCATAGTCCATTCGGATGCGGCCCTCGTAGTGAGGCTTGGCCTGATAGAGGGAAACGGGGGTGGGCTCAGAGTATCCACTGAGGGGACTAAGAACTAGACAAGCCACAATCCCTGACAGGATTTTTGGCGTTATCCCGGCGCCATTCCTGACGGTCACTCGTTTCATCGTCATGGTCAATCCCATAGCTGGCTTTTATCAAAAAAATACGTGGAGCGGCAATGGATAATCCCTCCACATGCGACTTCCTGCCCATACGGCTCACACGAGGTTCGCCCTCCAAAAGAATATTCCATCATTTCCACGATCTTTCTTCATGGAGGGCGAACCTCGTGTGAGCCGTGTCACTGCGTGGCGTCATAGTCGTCCTCAGGTGACCTTACGGGACTGTAATCACCCGGTAGAACTTATTGGTCGCGTTACGCTTGGACTGCAAATTGTAGAACCAGGCGTTTGAACTGACAAAGCTGGGGCCAATGTTCGTCCAGGTGCTGGTAATATCCAGCGCGGTGACCGCCTGGAACTGCTGCGTGACGCCCATTGTACCGGGCATATAAGCCAGTTCCAAGGCGGGCAACAGGCTCACAGAATTGGTTGTAGGTTTGGAACCCGCGCTAAGAGGATTACTCCCGCCCTGCAATTCGGCAAGATCAGAAACGCCATCGCCATCGGAGTCGCTACTATTCGGATTGGTCCCCGCCGCCATCTCCAGCGCATTGGACACGCCATCATGATCAGGATCATCCGATCCGTTATAGGCGGTGAAACTCCCGAAGTTTGCTACTTCCCACGAATCCAGAAGCCCGTCGCGATCCACATCAATCCCGCCCTTAAGGTCATCAATGGAGGCCTGCAGGATGGAGGCCGCATATTTCGGATTATGCACCCCATGACTCCTGTCCTCTGTGACAAACAGGTAGTTATAGAGCGCCTTCCGCTGGCTCAGGGTATAGGCCGAAGACGGGGTCACGGTGGCGGATCCAACGGGAGGAAGCAGCAGGGCAAGGGTGTTCACCAAGCCATCAATTTCGGTTTGGGTCCCTTCGATCACGCCGTCATGATCATAATCCACACCGCCGATATTAAAGTCCTCAATCTCGCCATGGCACTTGACACAAGTTTCCGTCAAATCAACCGTGGTTGAGTTGGTGGTATAACTAAGACTGAAGGTATGGGCACCAACCTTGTTCATGGCCACACCATTGGTGGGAGTCTCCTGCATATGGCACTCGATACAGGAATCTTCCAGCACGTTCACATGCCGCGAGCTCGGCATCGTCATGCCATACTGAATTGCATTCGTACCGAACAGCATGTCTGTCTGCGGCCCATGATGAGGCCCGAAGCGGGAGGCGCCTGATGGGGTCAGAGCGGGCAGCACATACGTCTCCGCATCCTGCCGGGCCTTATGACATTGCATACACAGCAGGCCATTGCCACCTAGCGTGAGCTTCGCATTGTTCTTCAGGACAACATTGGTAAAGGAACGGAGCTGGTAGTCGCCCATACCGGTGCTATGGGGATCATGGCAGGCGACGCAGGTGATTCCCTCATTCGCAGTCCCCAGACGCACAGGATTGGTGACCCCCGCCCAGTCGGGATCATTCACCAGAATGAAATCCTGAGCGCTGTGACAGGGCGCACAGGAGGCTTCAGTAGCATAGCCCTTAAACACGGTTCCGGTTGCATGAAGGGTCTGATTCCATTCATAGTTTTTCACATGATGCGTCATGCTGTCATGGCAATGCCCGCAATTTCCAGCGCTAAGCGAAATGCCGATGGCCTTGATATCCCCGAGGTTTCGCGCATGACGATCAGCAGGACCATGGCAACTTTCACACTGGATGTTGGATTTGTTCTTGAGCGCCAGGGGCATGAGATTCCAGTTGTTTGTCGCTGCGGCAGTCGCCAGATTGGTAGGATAAACCCAGCCGACCTGTGTCGCGATATCATCAAATCCTCCGTTAACTGCACCCGCCGTCTTGTCATACCCGAGCACATGGCACGAAACACAGGTTGACTTGAACCCGGAACCAGCCTCACCATTGATTTTACGCGTGAATGCCGTGGCATGAGCCGTCTGCCCCCAAAAATCCATCTTGCTACCGGCATTGGGCGCATTATGACACAAAACGCAAAGCCCTTCCCCGTTGGGTCCACTGTAATTATTAGTCCAGGCAACGCATCCGATATACAGGGAACCGTAGCAGGTATTCGTGGCATAGATGGTTTTATTGGTGAGCGTGACCGCAACCATGACAATAAAATCATTATTGGTGATAAAAGGATCGCAGGCGATGTCAGGAACCAACAATGTTCTCGCGGCGATACCGTAAGAGAGCCTGTCGCCGCCATCGAACGAAGCCACAACATTGGTTAGCAATGGACTGGTCTGAAAAGTTGCCACAGAATTCGTGGGCCGGTTGATCCAGGACCAACTCACATTGTTCACCGGCTGCCCCTTGGTTACCAACGCTTCCAGATAGAGAGGCTGCCCCACTCCGACGTTCGCAACGCCATTGGCCAACTGCGTGGTGTTAGTCAGTCCGGCGTTTTTAATTTCCCCGGGTGTCAGCGGCCGCGTCCTGATCACCACCGTCTGGGCCTGTACACTCATCGCTCCCAAAACTAACGTTGCCACCAGCACAACCAACCCTACGCCACCACACAAATTAACTCTATTCAGACTGAACATACGATCCCCCCTTGGTTGATTCTATAAATGAAACAATTGTTACACTTCATGTACAAATACGGAAATATCTTGATTCCTGAAAATAATAGCACATTTCAACTCATGTCGGGGAACCGGAGAGATCTACGATTTATGGGACGGGAATCCGTGTGGATGGCGGTGCGACCCAATAATCCCGGTATTGCCCTGGCAAACCGGGGAGGTTCGCCTCGGCAGCTTTCACAAGATTTGCCATTTCCCGGGCGGTCACATAATGGAGCTGCCAATTTTTTCCATCATTGAACTCCTGCTGCAACACCTCATGGGCCTGCCGCATGGCTTGCCCCAACAGAACAGCCTGATTGGCCGGCACACACCCATGCGTATGAAGCTTCACAAACGTCCAATCCGGGCGCCCTTCAACGTGAATCTGCTGACGTGCCCATAACCGGATTCGATCCGCCGTGGGTGGATTTACCCCTGTTATCTCCGCATTCTCCAACCTCGGCAAAATCCCCCATTTCCGACGGCGCCAATTGAGTGCTAATGGGCCGGTGATGAGGAGCAAGCCGCCTCCGGCGGCGTTATTAGTTATTGGTGATTGGTTATTCGTTATTGAGACTGATTCACTTTTTGTTTTCTTCCCAATAACCAATAACGGATAACCAATAACTACCTCCCCATTATCCGCCCCTCGCGGACGACCGGGAATATCACTGGCATAATAAATCGCATTCACCATTCGAGGCTGGGTCGGTGATGGGGCGGATGGAAACGTAAAGTCTGCATAGCAGCCCGTATCGGCCAGAATGCCAAGCTCCTCATTCACCCCGCACCAATCCCCGTCCGGCCGTGAATTGCAAAGGGCCCAGTTGCCATGGATGAAGGCGTAGCGAACTGCGCCGTTGGCTCGGTTATTTGTTCTTGGTTCTTGGTTATTGGTTTCATTTACCAATAACGGATAACCAGTAACGGATAACGGCGCCAAACCCGTCTGTTCAATGTTCGATGTTCGTTCTCTCCCTAGCAACCCATGCCTCTCATGCAGCAGGTCACGAAAATTCACCAGCTTCTCACGAAAACCTTCAGGGGTGTCATGGCGGTGATGAAGGTGGATTTCGACCTCGCCATAGCCTTTGCGGCAAAACGCAGCCAGGTCATCAAGGATGGCGGCATCATACTCTTCCTGTGGATAGAAAAAGGTATGTTGAGGGGGGCGCCCATCGGCATCGCGGAAGGAATCCGCGGCCGCAGGGTAAGCCGCTAGCCAATCACGGACTGTCTGCCGCGCAGTGACCGCATCAACCCCATCACGGAACGGCTCGAAATGATCGCAGACAGCGACAATCAGATGGCGGGTGCCCTTGCCCGCACGGGGGCGGGCAAGGATGGAACGTAAATACCCCGGGAACCACTTATCGATGGCTTTGAACATGTCGACTGTTTATCACGGGGGGGCAGAGAAAACAACCCCTCACCCCAGCCCTCTCCCCCAAGGGGCGAGGGAGTAGATTGAGGGGAAGATGATCTATTCCCTCTCCCCTTGGGGCTGATCTTTACCCACATCTTTTACATGCACAGGGTGGCGGGATCATTTTTG
>JBAWZF010000049.1 GCA_037143175.1 bacterium | reverse complement strand
CGTACACACAAGGCATCACGGATATCCGATTAAGGGATCTTTACCGCGGGGCCCGATGTGTAGTAGTTCCCCTGCACCCCACACTCCAACCCTCCGGGCAAAGTGTGACGCTGCAGGCCATGGCCTGCGGCAAACCCGTCGTATTGACCAAAACTCAGGGAATCTGGTCACAGCATACCGTTCGTGATGGCGAAACCTTGCTCCTTGCACCTGCCGGAAATTCAGCCGTGCTGGCGGAGCGAATCCAACAAGCATGCGCTCAGGAAGGAACGGCTTTCGGAGAGGCGGCGCGAACGGCCGTTATGCATTATGGACGAATTGAGAGCTTTGCTAACGGTATTCTCGCAGCCTGTCATCGCGCCCTTACGTCAGAATCCAAGACATGAAACGCGTTACACACTGGCTCATTCTGTTCATCCTGTTGGCAGCGGCACTGGGGATCCGTATCGCTTCGCCTCATTTCTTTCATCTTCCCGGCAACGATATACCAGAGCACATAGCCTACCCGATGCGGCTGGATTTTGCAGACGCTGGCCGAACGGTGTTCCGCACTACTGTTGACCGGCTCCTGAGCTTTCCGCATGGATACACCCAGGCGGGTGGAATCTATGTCATTTATAAGGCGTTTTTTGATTGGATGGGTGTTCCCATTAATCCGTTCACCCTCGCCCTGACGCACAGTTTGATCGGACTGGCCTCACTGCTGTCAGTTTTCGCCTTCATCCGCAGCCAGTGCGGCTTCCGCGATGCCATTCTGGTGACCGCCGTTCTGGCCGTTGTACCGGTACATGTCGGAATAAGTGCAGCAAACTCAGGTTACCAATTATTCAAGTTAACTGGCATTTTCCTTTCACTTTGGCGGTTGCACGAATGGAAACAAAAGCCATGCCATCGAACAGCGGCACTCTATGCACTGAGCCTGACATTCGCCTTGGGCGCAGGTGTTGACTTCTTTTTGACGCTAATCCTTAACATCCTTTTCATGGTCTGGAAACACCCTGAGAATCAAGTTTCATCATTGAGGCGAATCTTCAGTCATCCTCTGGTGTTCATATTTGCCTGGCTGCCACTGATAGCCATTCTGGTTTGGCACCTCTACACCGTCTCCCTGGGATTTCCCCGGGGAGTCCTTGCACGACTCCACTCGGTAGTACAACCTGTCACCCACTCTCGCTTCGAACCACTGGGCGTCTTGAGCAATCTCATCATACTGGTCGGGCCGCTCGCCCTTCTTGCCCCTGTTGCCATATCTATTCCCCGTGTATGGCGGGAAGGCGCATTGGTAAAAGTTGCCGCCATCCAATGGCTCTGGGAGTTCGTCGTGTTAAGCGTATCCGGACGAGGGGCCTGGACGTCCCATATCATAAATCTAGCGGCACCCTCCCTCATCCTTGTCTGGATGTTCCTGAAACCATTACGCCACGGCCTCATCATATTTATCACGGGAGGCTTACTATCGGGAGTTCTGACCTTGCTCGTCATCTTCCGTTTGGGGCCAAATGAGATGCGCACGACCTACGGATCACGATCCTATCAGGAAACAGGAATTGAGGCATTGGGCTATCTGGTTCGGAGCGGAATCCTGCCGGTCGTCGCTCCACCCGGGAGATCGGAGAAAAATGCGTTTGTCGTGGATTTCGAGGGTGCCTGGTTCTTTCTGGGAGTAGACACACTGGGCATGGATGACCTTATGAAAGAACGCGAACGTCTCAATGAGCACATTGTTTACGTCCAACGCCCCGACGCCCATTCAGCGTTGAGCCAACTGATCGACACCAGGGTATCAAGCCGGACGCCCACCATGGAAATTCTTGATGGCAGCAATGTCCTCATGCGCATCTTCTCTTCTCCGGCAATCGCTGCCCCCGTACGAATGATTCAAAGTCGGAATTACAAACTACGCTACTACTCCACATATTTCAGAATGCGCGATTACCAATTCATGTTTTTGCCATGAAACAAACATCTCTCAAATCCACCATTCATACGGGTTATACGCTTCGACGAAAACACCACGTTCTTGCCGTCAGCCTGTTCTTAGGAATCTGGTTTCTAGTCTGCCTTAAACTATATACGGCCTCAAACGATTTCCCGTTCTTCTATCACGGGGACGAAGCGGGTAAAACAGCACAGGTTATGGATCCCGCACACTCGTTGAACTTTAATCACCCGATGTTACTTTTGGAAGGCTCCATACTCGCCGTTCGTGCCTTGGGAACGCCCATGTCCACCCAGTCGGTTGTTGAGGCTGGACGGGATGTCTCGGCCCTCTATACCGCCATCACCGTCATCTTGCTATCTTTGGCAGGTTACGCCCTTGCAGGTTTCACCGGCCTGATACTGACCGCACTCATCGTGGGACTTTGTCCACCACTGATGGTTTATGCGCACTACATGAAAGAAGATGCGGCGCTAGTCATGGGAATCGCGTTCACGCTGGTATCTGCGTTGATAGCAAGTCGGCCCCAAACATCTGGTGTCCGCACCCTCTGCTGGATGGCCTTGGGGGCAGCAGGCGGGGTGGCCGCTTCCGGGAAATATGTCGGCATAGTCGGACTCATCTTCGCGTGCATGGTGGCATTATTGATTCCTGCCAGCAAATGGGCTGTCAAGGGCCGAAGAATAGCCTTGATCCTAGGGGTCGCCCTGGCCGTGATGCTCTTGATCAATCATCGAGCCTTTACGCACTGGTATAGTTTCAGACTCAGCGATACCGCCGCCCAGTCCCTGAAAACAGCCTACCAACACGGCCGCGAGGGGCATTCTGAGTTAACGATGGGACAACCCAATACCTTTGTTTTCTCAGTGCTGGCTCGTGAAACCCTTCTCCCCGTATGGATCGGAATAGGACTCATCGCAGTCACATGTTTCACACGGTTCAGGAGCCTGCCACCAGGCTTATGGTTAATGTTGCTGTCATCCACGCTCTGGCTCATTTTGCTCTCATTCAACACCATCCCTTTCCACCGCTACATCCTCCCGATCACCGTGCAAATCTATTTTCTTGCCGCCATCGGGTTCAGCCTGTTTCTTAGACGGCTCACTCCACATCGGTTCATATTTTCCATGACCCTGACTGTTATCATCGGCCTCATTTTAGCCTGGCAGCTCCCTCCTTGTATTTCATTTACCCGGCAGTTCGCCGATGATAGCCGTCAACGTGTACGAAACTGGATTTTCGAGAACATCCCAGCTGGCTCTAAACTTGCGGCTGAATCGTATGCGGGGCTCGAGGGGCCCGGCGACACAAACCGTTTCCCCTTTACCCGGTGCCCGCTCATTGAACAATACCATCTGAAGACGGATTTTTTCCTCGGCGATATGGGATCCCCAAAGAGCTTGCGCGAACAGGGGTTCCAATTTGTCGTTGTCTGCGGCCTTGCTTCAGATCGGTTTTTTTACCCCCAAGTGCAACCCATTAAAAATGCCCAGGCGGTTCTGTGGAGACGCAGGGAATTGTACAGAAAGTTAGCGAGTGACGCCTGTCTCATATACCGCGATGTACCCAAATGGCCCACCTACTCGTTCACAAACCCTGATATCCTCATCTACCAATTAAACCCAACGAACGAACCCACTATCCATACCCCAGGTGTCCGCTCTCCTGGGGAATCCAACAGTGGCTTTAATCAATATGCGAATTGAAATATTCGAGTCTAATCTCATCCAGCGCCGGGGTTTCAACGGTTTCTATGGCTTTTTCCTCTCAGCCCTGATCCGCTACAAAGGGGCGAAACCAACCTTTGAACCACGCCCCCTTCCTAGGATCACCCAGCCCCGGGAGCACGAAAGCGCTTGGATCCGTGTGGATGGACATCTCGTGTTCTTCGACATGAGTGACCATGTCTTCTTCTATGACATCGAAGCACTGAAACTCTGCGATGTCTATTTCAAGGCCAACCTGAACTGGCCCGTCACCGACCGGGTTCTGGCCAAAACGGAAACATCAGCCCATCGCGAAAAAATTGTGCCATTCATGTTCTTTGCCGATCAACTCGACCATTACCCGCGTCACCGGGCTTGGAACGTCTTCTGGCATGGGAAGCATCGTGCGTATGATGTGTGCCATGTGACCGGGGTATACATCAATCCCCGACGTGATGGCACCCCTTCCATTTTCTCTGATCCGGCAGCCATCATTACCCCCGCCAACTATCATTTCTGGATTCGCTACCAAACCCAGCAGGCCTTGATACAAGCCGGTATCAGTGGTTGTTACCGGTTGACGAGCCGGGCTAACAAACAGATTGAAGATCATTCCACAGTTTATCCGAATATGAACCAGCGCGAATTCGCCCGACGGATCTTCGACGCCCGCATGACCGTGGTTAACACCCTCCCCCATGCCGTTCTTCCCTGGAAAGCTACCGAAAGCCTGGCGATGGGCCGCCCCCTGATTCTCGATACCGCCCCCCTCATCGAGGTTCCCGAGCCCTTCACGCTCAAATCTGGCGTCCACTATCTGGAACTCTTCCCAGCCCTCGGCGAATTTAACATGAAGGCCGACCTGAATGATCCGGCAAGCTATCGAGTGATGACGCGTCTGGCCCAAGTCACCCTGATGGAACGGGCCGCCTGGCTCCGATCCATACTGGCCGACCATGCCCGGGTTGAGGCTATGACTGAGGCGGCTGACCGCTATGCCCGAACCATCCTGACTAAACCCGTCGTCGCCGATTACATCTGCGCCCAAGTGAAAGCACATATCCACTAGACTGAATCATGGTCCATCCTTTCAATATTTTAAGAACCGTAACAAAGACGATGGCGCTTCACATTGACCTCCTGCGAGCACGAAGGCGGGAGTTTGATATTTCGATCTTCCACGAATTCGCACCCCCACCTGCCGGAGGTGGACACCAATTCATGAGGGCGATTTGGAACGAAATGGAAAAACGTGGATTCCGGATTGAGGGCAACGCCATTTCAAAAAAAAGCCGGGCCTGCCTTTTCAACTCTTTCAATTTCGATACCGCGCGCCTAAAGGCGTTTTGTCACCAGGGTTGCCGGATGGTTCACCGGGTTGATGGGCCTATTGGCGTCTATCGCGGGTTTGATGACGGTACTGACCGCCACATCTGCCACATCAACCGGGAGTTGGCTGACGCCACAATCTTCCAATCCCATTACAGCCTCCAGAAACACCAGGAATTGGGATTGGAATTTAAAAACCCGATGGTAGTCCCGAACGCCACTGACCCCGCCATTTTTCATCGAAAAGGGCGCCTCCCCTTCGACACCAATCGAAAAATCAAAATAATCTCCGTGAGTTGGTCCGACAACATCAATAAAGGGGCTCCAGTCTACCAGTGGTTGGACGAGTATCTTGACTGGTCCCGGTATGAATACACCTTCATCGGGCGTTCCCCTATTACCTTCAAAAACATTCAAATGAAGGCACCTCGCCCCTCGGCCGACTTGGCTCAGGAGCTTCGGCAAAACGACATTTACATCACCGCCAGCCGGAATGATCCCTGTTCCAATTCCCTCCTGGAGGCGCTGGCCTGTGGACTTCCTTCCCTGTACCTGAATAGCGGTGGACACCCGGAGATTACCGGACAAGCCGGCCTGCCCTTTACCGATCCCCTCGAAATACCCCTGTTGCTGGAGCAACTTGCAGCAAACTATCGGCAGTTCCAAGCGAGTATCCAGGTGCCAGAAATCAGCAAAATTACTAGCCGTTATCTTGAAGCTATGGGGCTCAACCCATGAATAACCCATACTTCTCATTTCTCCTCTCATGAATCCCCTCTCCCACCTTGCCCAAATCCCCATTACCCTCGGAAGGCGTACCATTGCCTCCTTCTGGCAACCCTATTCCCGTCTTATTTTCATCAGCGATACAGCCTCCTGGGTGATTGACGAGGAAATGCGGGCTATTTCCGCCGTCGCCACCTCACTCGGCATCCAAGTGGCAAAACCTTGCTGGGAGCGTGGATCCCGCCGACAATCCCTCTTCTATGGAAGCCAGTTCTACCTTTTATCTGATGACTGGCTCCACTCTTCCCATCGCATCGGAGTCGCCTATTTCCACGGTAAACCCGGCACCGGCGTTCCGGAATTTGATGAGCTTTTCAATAAAGTGAAGCAACATCATGACCGATTGGCACGGGTTCAGGTCAGTCATAGTGAAATGCGGGACGTCCTGCTCACCACCGGCATTGCCCCTGCAAAACTACACCTTATTCCCATCGGGATCACGCTCTCTCTCTTCCAAAAGCAAACGGCTGAACTTAAACAGCAATTCCGGGCTAAATACGGCATTCCACAATCAGCTACAGTAGTGGGTTCATTTCAAAAAGACGGGATCGGTTGGGGCGATGGGCTTGAACCGAAACTAATCAAAGGACCTGATATCTTTGTGCAGGCTATGGCCGCATTAAAATCTCGCATTCCCGAACTATGCGTCGTCTTGTCAGGCCCCGCCCGCGGGTACATCAAGGCTGGTTTGAAAAAAAGGGGTATACCCTACCGTCATTTTAATCTACCCCATTACGCTGATATCGGAGAATTATTCCAAACCCTCGACCTCTACATGATTACATCCCGACAGGAAGGTGGGCCCAAGGCGGTTTTAGAATCGATGGCCAGCGGCATCCCACTGGTAACAACCCGCGTGGGGCAGGCCATGGATATGGTCCGTCACGGAGAGAACGGGTGGATGACTGACGTCGATAACGTGGAAGGTCTTGCTCATTGGGCACAGTGGTGCCTGGAGCATCCAGTTGAGCGAGATCGCGCTGTGTCCGCGGGGCTCATTACCGCCGCAGATAATGAATACAGCCGGCAGACACCGTTATGGAAGAAATTCCTGGAAGGATTTGTGGCAGAGAAATGAAACCACTCCTTACATATCTGTGGCTTATAAAAATGGCGCTGATCGAGTACCAGCGCTGGCGGACGCCCAAACGCGACGGGAGAGTCCATGTGTTCTATGGTTACGAAAAGCTCCCTTCCCGCTTTGAATCCGCCTCTGGCGGCATTATCAAATGTCAGGATTTAGAAGTGCAATTCCCTAATACACCGGTTTCACCAAATCTCCTTTATCTGGTCAGCAGCGCCCTCCCTCCCCACCTCCAGGTCTTGATCCGTGCCGCCAAGCGGGCGGGCTGCCCGATTGTACTCAACCAGAACGGAGTTGCATATCCCGCCTGGCATCCGCAGGGTTGGAAACAGGCAAATGAGCCCCTTGCCCTTGCCTATCACGCAGCGAACTGGGTTTTCTATCAAAGCGATTTCTGTCGTGTAAGCGCAGAACGTTATCTGGGGCCACGAACAGGATCTGGAGAAATCTTATTCAACCCCGTAAACACAAATGATTTTTTCCCAGGCCCCCGGTTCGGCCAGCCTACCGGCTCACCGACAATCCTTGTCTCGGGTAGCCATCTATTCCGTTATCGGCTGAAGACCTCTCTTCTTGCATTTGCAGAATTTCACAAAAAGCACCCTGACGCACGAATGATCATTGCCGGACGTTATTGCTGGGGACCCGACGAAACCGCCTGTCGGCGCGAGATTCAAAACTTAGCGATAAGCTTGAATCTGTATGAAACCATCGACTGGAGGGGAGTCTATACCCAGGAGCAAGCACCTGCGCTTATGCATGAAGCGGATCTCCTGCTACACCCGAAATTCAATGACCCCTGCCCTCGCCTCGTCGTTGAGGCCATGGCCTGCGGACTTCCAATTGTGTATTCGCATTCAGGCGGTGTCCCGGAACTGGTTGGCCCTGATGCCGGAGTTGGAGTTCCCGCCCCACTCGACTGGGAAAACGACCACCCCCCAACAGCACATGAACTTGCCGTCGCGATTGAGTCAGTACTTGAAAACCACGTGGCTATGTCGATCGCGGCCCGTGAAAGAGCCGTTCAGCACTTGGATGTTGAATTCTGGCGCCAGCGCCACCACACTCTTTTCAATCTGATACAAAAACGATGAACACGCATAATACTCAATCATTTGTGGCCAAATGTGATGTTTGTGTAATTCTGATTGTTTACCGGACCACCTTGGATCGCTTTGAAAAGCTGTCTCTTAACCAATGCCTGGCAACTCTTGGCAAACATACCATCAAGACAATTGCCCCCACAGGATTACCCCTGCCCAAGCCCCTGCAAGCGTTTCCGTGCGAACGATTTGCGCCTGAATTTTTCACCGATGTGGCCGGCTACAACCGCTTGATGTTATCTCCTGAATTTTATGCACGCTTCTTGGACTTCCGCCATATTCTAATCCATCAGCTGGACGCTTTTGTTTTCAAGGACGAGCTGAATATATGGTGTGAGCACAACTTTGATTACATCGGGGCTCCCTGGCTGGGTGTCAAATTCCCCACCAAGGAAAGCACCTATGCCGGTTTGCCTGAATGGAGTTGGCGGCGGCGGTTCCCGGATCAACCCCGCCACTATGTTGTGGGTAATGGAGGATTTTCTCTCCGCCGCGTGGAAACAATGCATAGGATCCTTACCGAATTTGCGGAGATTCGACATCTTTGGGGAACACGCCACGAAGACGCTTTCTGGGGTATTGCCGTGCCAGAATGTATCGGAGACCAATTCCGGTTACCCTCATTTGATGACGCGGTAGCGTTCGCCTTTGAAACACAACCCTCAGAATGTTATGAGCGGAATAACCTTCAACTTCCCTTTGGGTGCCATGCCTGGCATAAACTCGATCCAGCCTTCTGGCAACCGCACTTCAAGTCACTGGGCCGCAACTTCACACTGCCCGGCTACGCTTGGCAAGATCGCCTGGAACAAATTTATAGCCGCTTCCCCCTCTTGAGGAGTAAACGATGACCCTGCCACTTGTGACCATCGGAATCCTGAGCTGGAACCGACTGCATTATCTCCGGGCAACCCTTGAATCCGCACACCTTTGCCTTCAATACCCGAATATTGAATGGATCGTTTCAGATAATGAATCTGAAGAGCCCGGGATTCGCGACTACATCGAAAGTTGCGAGTGGGTGCAACACAAGCTGTTCAAGAAGCAAACCCATGCCGCCGCCATGAATCAGATGGTCGACATGGCTAAGGGGCAGTATCTTATCATCTGGCCTGAAGACGTTCAATTCACAGGGAAAGGCGACTGGCTAGCAGACCTCGTCGAAATTCTGGATCAGCATCGTTTTATTGGGAGCATTGGGCTCGATTTCCAACGAAAATGCACCCTGATCGAACGTTTTGAAACCTCCTGCCTCAAAAATCGCTCGATGGCCCTACAGGAATTCAAACGATTTGGCCTGCAGTTCAGACGCCGCAAAACCGTCACCTCCTCACGTGGCGTCAAAGTTCGGACCTGTGGATTTACCATGCCCGGTATCTGCGGCTCAGGAATTCCCAGCCTGACACGAACTGAAGTCTGGCGCCAACTTGGCCCCTGGAAAACGACTAAGGGCAAAGGCGCCGACCTGATAGACTCCTCCTTGGGCGCCGAGGACGACATGGTTTCCCGATTTTTTAGTAGAGGCGAGCCGCTCCAGATGGGCTACATGGTCAAGCCGGTCGCGGCAGACATTCTCACTGACCCAACTGGATGCAAAGCCAAGGTCCGGGAAAATCGCCGTTATGGCGTTTACCTTCCTGCGCCCGAAGGAACGGTCTATTACAGGATCCGGGATGCTGCCGCAATCCCTGATCCGCCGTCGGATTTCCCGATTTCATTCATGGAAGGGGTTGAGCCCATAGGATTTGCAATTCCCACGGACTTGAATGGAGATCGATTGAAATCCTCCATCAATACCACCGTCGTAACTGCCATATAACGTTTATGCCTCCTTTGATCACAGTCTTAATGCCTGTTCACAACGGTAATGCCCATCTGGCAAAGGCGATGCAAAGCATCCTCCGCCAGAGCCTGCGGGATTTCGAATTCTTGATCATTGATGATGCCTCCACCGATGATTCGGTCTCTATCATCGAGGATTTTAAAGACTCACGAATCCGCCTGATTCAAAGCCCTGCCCGGCTCAAACTTTCCGGCGCCCTGAATCTCGGGCTCGATCACGCTCAAGGCCGCTATATCGCCCGGATGGATGCCGATGACATCAGCCTTCCCCGCCGACTCGAAATTCAGGCGGCATTCATGGAGCAGCATCCGGAGCTCGGACTCTGTGGAACGTGGATCCGGTATTTTGGCGGTTCATCCCATTCGATTCTTAAAAGGCCCCTGCACCATGCGGAAATACAGGCCTTTACCCTGCTCGACACCCCGTTCGCCCATCCGACGATGATGCTGCGGCGGGACATGATAGAACGGGATCAACTACGATTTAACGGCGATTTTTTCCCGACGGAAGATTTCGAGCTGTGGACCCGTGCCCTACGCACCTTGCCAGCCGCCAATCTTCCGCAGGTATTGCTCCGCTACCGCATCCATGGCAAAAGCCTGACTGTTGCCGATTGGTCAACCATGGATGATCAGGCCGTTCGGATCATCCAAACACAATTGCAATCCCTGGGTCTTGCCCCAAGTCCGGACGAACTGCGATTCCACCGACAATTAGCCATGGGGCGCCTAGATATGACGGCCGCCATACTGGATCAGGCGGAAGTATGGTTAACCCGCCTGATCGACGTCAACCAGTCAGCCCGTACGTTTGCGCCGGACGCCCTGGAATCCATCCTTGGCGACGTCTGGTTCCGCACCTGCATGCATAGCGCCAAACTTGGATTCTGGGTTGCCACCCGCTATCATCAATCATCACTAGGCACCCGTGACAAACAACGGACTCAACACGAATGGCTGATGCGACTCGCGGCATTAAAAGCGAAACTTTCATGAACGTTCTTCATCTCAACACATTTGCCATTGAAGGCGGGGCGGCAGATAGAAGACCTGGATTTTTGACAGATTTAACAAAATGTTCAAAATGAAGATTGACCGAGGAAGAAACGATGAGCAAATCGACAACGACGAACGTGCTGGCTGACCCCGAGATCCAACGCCATACCCAGCGAATCCTGGCGTTGCAGAAAGAGGAACGGCAGACGCGGGAACAACTGGGCCGAATTGTGGCTGAGATTGGCGCCGAACTCATCGCCGCCAAGGACGCGCTCGACAAGACGCCGGACAAGGCCGCCTGGTTGCGGTGGTTGAAAAATCACGTGCATTATTCGGCGGACACCGCGCAGAACTACATGCGGGTCGCCCGGTTCGCCGAAAAAAACGGAAGCGCTTCGGTTTTTTTCGGACTGGAGCCCACCGTTCTGTATCGCCTCGCCGCGTTGCCTGATGAGAAGGCCGCTACCCTCACGCCCGATACGCTGTTGACCGACCCGCGGACCGGGCGGCAAACGGCCCTCAGCCAGATGAGTGTCCGCTCGTTGGATCGGGCGCTGGACGCCTTGGAGGGCAAGACGGCCCCTCAGAAGCCGAAACCTGCCTCTATGGACGTCGTGTTGTCGGGTGAGACTCGTGAGGACGTTGCCGCTGACGCCCAGCGGATCATGGGACTGCTGTCCGGCCAACTTGCGGTAATTCGCAAACGAAAGGGAACGTTGACCGGCGACTCAAAACAACGTGTCCTGGAGGCGATCGAACGCTTGCGCGGCATCGTATTGAAATGGCCTGCTTGGGCGACGCCCGCCACCAAGAAGAAACCCACGCGATGAGAACATGAAAGAGGCCAAACCTCACCTCGGATAAGTTGCTGACGCGCCGAAACTCATCGTGCGAATTAATGAATGATTGAGATGTAAGACAGGCTTGGATATAGTTCAATCGATATGAGCACATTAACCAAAACAGATTTCTTAAGCTTGAGCGTGCCGGAGCGCATCATCCTCGTCGAGGATATCTGGGATAGTGTCTCTGAAGTGCCCGATGCGGTCGTTCTTACCGAGGAGCAGAAGTCGGAGCTTGATCGTCGGCTCGATGCTTATCACAAGAATCCCGGAGAGGGCTCTCCTTGGAGTGAAGTTCGAGCCCGCATTAGGAGTCGAGTGTGCCTCGCGAGTTGATCATCCGGCCAGAGGCGGAAGCAGAACTAAGCGAAGCCTTTGAATGGTATGAGTCTCGGGTTCAAGGACTTGGCGCCGAGTTTCTCCTGACCTTTGACGCAACATTAGCGAGCATCGTCAGAAATCCGCTCCAGCATCCTCTCGTGCACAAGACGGTGCACAGAGCACTTCTCCGGCGGTTTCCTTATGAAATCTTCTTTGTCCTTGGCAACCATCACATCGTTATCCTTGCCGTGTTTCACGCAAAACGAAATCCGAAACGATGGTCCGACAGAACATAAGATTCGATCCGCTCCATCGGTACATACGGGAAAAGCATTAACCGGATATCCCGAAACTCTGCAGTCTTCCAAATCTTATCCTGTATATCCTGTGCCTCGATGTTAAATGATTGGGTTTGAAGGGGATCAAGATAGGGCTTAAAACGAATGGCTGATGCGACTCGCGGCATTAAAAGCTAAAATTCTCCACTCATGAAAATTCTTCATCTCAACACATTTGATATCGAAGGTGGCGCCGCCAAGGCAGCCTGGAGACTCCATCAGGGACTGCGGGAACTTGGAACAGATTCCCGTATTCTGGTTCAGACCAAGACCAGCGGGGATTATACCGTTTACGAACGCGATACCGATCTTGCAAGATGGCTCGGGAAGTACCGTCCCCTGCTGGAAATTTTACCTACGCTCCCCTATTGGAGCCGCCCCCCGACCCATTGGGCCACCGAATGGATGCCCACTCGAATTATCCAACAAATCGAAAGGTTAAAGCCGGATGTCATCCACCTCCACTGGGTTTGCCGGGGCTTCATGTCTATCCCTGATATCGGCAAACTCACACAACCGATCATCTGGACCCTCCACGATTCCTGGGCCTTCACCGGCGGGTGCCATGTCCCCGGAAATTGTGCGTTATATAAAAAAGAATGCGGGATGTGCCCCCAGCTTGACTCCGCCCAACCTGACGACTTGAGCAGATGGATCTGGGCGCGAAAAAATAAATATTGGGCACACCAGCCCTTCACCATCGTAACCCCAAGTCACTGGCTGGCAGAGTGCTCGCAGAATAGTTCACTACTCGGCCACTGCCGAACCGAAGTCATCCCCAACGGCATCGACACCGCCCTCTATCACCCGATTCCAAAACAGAAAGCCCGGGAAGCGCTCACCCTGCCGCAAAACCGGAAATTCGTGCTGATTTCGGCCATGAACGCCACGCTCGATCTCAACAAGGGGTTCCGCCATCTGGAGTCTGCTTTACAGCAGTTGGCCGCGTCAGGGTGGAAGGATAAAATTGAATTGCTGGTAGTGGGGCAAACGGCCCCTTCCGAACCGGTAAACACCGGCGTTCCGGTCCGTTTTCTGGGTGTTTTGAAAGACGAGACCGCCATGCGTCAGGTCTATTCTGCCGCCGATGTGACCGTGTCCAGTTCCATTCAGGAAAACCTGCCCAACTCCATTATGGAGTCCATGGCCTGCGGCACCCCCGTTGTGGCGTTCAACGTTGGAGGAATTCCCCAACTCATCGATCACAACGTCAACGGATACCTGGCCACCCCATTTGAGTCCAGCGATCTGGCTGAAGGTATCAAAATGATTTTGTCCGATGAAACTATTGGGCTTCAATTTTCGGACAGGGCCCGAACAAAAACAGAAACCATATTCGATACCGGGATCATCACCCGCCAATATCAAGCTTTGTATAAGGAATTGTTGTGACACTCCCTGCACAATCTCCCGTGATCAGCATTATCACCGTTGTTCGCAACGGGGCGGCATCCATTGAGGCCTGCGTTAACAGCGTCACCAAGCATGCCAGCGCTGATATTGAATTTATCGTCATTGATGGTGGGTCAACGGATGGAACTGCCGAGATTCTTCGCAACCATGAAAGCAAAATCAGTTTCTGGAGTAGCGAGCCTGATCAAGGAATCTATGATGCTATGCACAAAGGCTTACGGCAGGCTCATGGACAATGGGTTCTGTTTCTGGGCTGTGATGACGAGTTGGCCATTTCCCCCACACAACTCATCCCCTGCCTGCGAAAGCCCAATACCATTTATTATGGGAATGCTTACTGGAAACATTCCGGGCGCACCTATGATGGCCCTTTTTCCGCTGCCAAATTAGCGCGGATTAATCTCTGCCAGCAGGCTGTCCTGTATCCACGAGCAGCATTAGCCAAACATCCTTTCAATCCCCGTTACCGCTATCAGGCTGACTGGGAACTTAATATGCGATGTTTCAATGACCCCGGGTTCTGCTTTGAATATCTGCCGCTTACCATTGCCATTTATAATGACGCCACCGGCGCAAGCACTCTCTCACGTGACCTCACCCTGGAGGCTGATTATATCGCCCTTCTATGGCGCCATTTCCCCATCCCCATTGCCATGTGGTATTCCTCCTTAGTCCTTGGCGGTCGCCTGCTTCGCAAATTGGGTTTTGTAGGGCCGCCGCTTGTCGGCGCGCCGCAAGGCGCTATCAAACGCATTAAATAGACGGCACGCTGGCAAGCGGCGTCCCTACGGGAAACAAAATATGACGTGTAACACCAAACTTGGCGTATGCATTCCAACCTACAAACGGCCAGATCAGTTGCGCGCCTGCATTCAGTCCATTATCCGGTCTGGCCGCGCCGATAACATTCCTATTTTTATCACGGATGACTCCACTGATGACACGAATGTCGAAGTCATCCGGGAACTTCAGGCAGACTATCCCTGCATCATTCATGACCGTAACCCTGAAAACCTGGGGATTGACCGGAATATCCTCAAATCCGTGGACATCTGCACCTGCGAGTATACCTGGCTCATGGGTGAAGATGACCGCATGGTTCCCGAGGCCATTCCCACAGTACTTTCGATCCTGAAGAAGGCAGACAAAGAATTACCGTTCATTTATGCGAACTACTCCTCAGTAGACGAAACACTGACCTTGGTTCTGCATGAGCAATCACTCCCCCTCTCGCAAGACACGCGTAAAGATGCTGAAACGTTTTTTAAAACCGAAGCCTGGTCCATTGGATTTATCGGCGCCTGCATTGTGAATCACCGCTTGTGGAAAACCGCTCATCGCGAGCGTTATATCGGCAGCTATTTCGCACATGTGGGGATGATATTGGAGTTTCTTAAAGGCCATGATCTTTACATGATCGCTAAACCCCTCGTCCTCAACCGTTGCGGCACTGCCCGCATCTTCACATGGAGTCACACGGCCTTTGAAGTCATGTACGGCTGGTCCCGGATGACTAAAGCCCTGGAGCCCATTTACGGGGCGGACGCCTGCGAGAACGCCAGCGACGCCATGGACGATGCCCATGGCACCGGCTCTATGCTCTGGTATGGTTACTTGCGCGCAGACCGCGCTTTCTCTCTGGCAGCCTTCAACAAGCATGTCCGTCACGCCCACCAGAGTCGCCTCCACAAATCCGGTGCCTGGCTGATCGCCATAACCCCGCCGCAGATTTTCCAATCCGTTCGCTGGGTACTCACCCACCTCCGCCGCCGCACCTGCCGAAGTATTTCGGGATATTAACTAACGGCTTAACAACCAACCCTTTTTCAAGTATCGTCTTCGGTCATGGACGACATTCTGAAAAAGACACTGGTGATTATTCCGGCTTTTAACGAGCAGGCCGCACTTCCCTCGCTCATCGCCGAAGTCCGGGCTGTAGCCCCCGGCACCCATATTCTGATCATTAATGACTGCTCCCTCGACCGTACGGCTGAAGTCGCACGCGAGCAGGGTGTTCTGGTGCTTGATCTCCCCTGCAATCTCGGAGTGGGTGGCGCTGTTCAAGCCGGTTTCCGCTATGCCCATACCCATGGCTACAACTATATCATCCGCTGTGACGGTGACGGACAACACCCTCCTTCCGAAATCCCCAAATTGGTAGCGGCCATGGCTGAGGGCGATGTGGATCTCGTGGTCGCCTCACGGTTCCTGGAGAACGATAAGGACTCCTATAAGAGCACCACCTTCCGTTATGCTGGCATTCAAGGCTTGGCGCTACTGCTCTCCCTCATCTGCCGTACCCGGGTCACAGATCCGACCTCCGGCTTTCAGATGATGAATCGCCCCCTGATTTCATATTTTTCAAAATCATATCCGCTGGATTATCCCGAGCCCGAATCACTGGCGCTTCTTCGCCGTCAGGGCTATCGTTTCCGCGAAGTCGGCGCACGTTTCAGACCTCGCACGACGGGAGTGTCTTCCATCCATTCAGGGGGAGCGTTTTACTACATGCTCAAAGTCGGACTGGCCCTGGCAGTTGATCGTGCCCGCACCGTCAATATCCGCTACGCCCGACACAATATCATCAAGGAGCTCCCGTGACCCTTCAGCAGATTTCTTTAAGCGTTCTCAGTCTCGGCATGATGGGGCTTGGCATTCGCATGGTGACCCAGACGCAGAAACGTTTTTTTCTTGGTCTGGCTTGGATCACCATCGGGATCGGCTGTGCGTTGGCGGCTTACAACCCTTCTTTTTTTCAGGACAAAAATGCAGCCACTACGGTATTTCGCATGCGTATTGTCCTTGGCTTTCTGAGCGCCCTAGTCTTGATGATCACACTGGAGGCAGTGCGACGTTTTGCCATGGAAGAGCGCTACGCTTTACTGTGGGTTTTCACCGGTATCATTTTGTTGATATTCGCCATTTACCCGGATGCTGTCGGCTGGCTGGCCTCCCTGACCGGCATGCAATATGTCAGTGCCATCACCATGGTGGTGTTCGCATTTCTCCTGCTGGTCGTATTCGATTTCTCACTGGCTCTGTCAGAGTTACGCGCTGATCAGCGTCGGATCTGCCAACATGCCGCCGAGCTGGAACTCCGTATTACGGAACTGGAAAAGAAGCAGTCAGGAAAATAAACTGCCTTCACTGCCCACTGCCCACTGGCTTCTGCCCACTGGCCTTCTGCATTCGGCTGTAAATTGTCACAATTCCCCACCTGACAGCACGGTGAAGCAAGCCTGGAACTGAATACCTGCCGGCATCGGCCAACGCCGCATCCAGTTCCTCCTGGAACTGCATCACAAACCCCTGACCACTCAGCGACCCAGGATGCCACCGGAACGCTGCCAGAGGTCCGCCGGGTAGATGCACGCCTCCCCCCTGCCGCCATAACCGCAGGATGAACTCATAGTCCCAGGCATACCGCAATTCCTCACGCAGCGGCCCCGCTGCCTCAAAGGCCGAGCGTCTGAAAAACATCGCAGGCTGGGAAATGTAATTGATGCTTTGAATCGTGAAACGGGAAGAGAACGGAAAGAACAGTTCTTTAAACCGTGTTATGGACTGCCGGATCTCTATCCCCTCCTCATTCAGAATCGGGCAATGACCAAAACATAACGCCTTCCCTGAATGGGCCTGCATCACCCCGGCAACCCGGGCCAACGCCCCCGGACAATAGCGGTCATCCGAATTAAGCCAGCAGAGCACTTCCCCGGTCGCCAACCGCAGACCTTTATTAATGGCTGATGCCGCCCCCTGATCGGGCTCAGAAATCAGATGCGTTATCCCGGCCCGGTAGCGCTGAAGAATCTCCAGGGATCCATCCCTGCTCCCGCCATCAATCACGATGTGCTCAATCTCAATGCCGGGCCCCACTTGCGAATGCACCGAACGCACGCATTCCTCCAGGAAACGTGCACCATTGTAATTGGGGGTTATGACTGAAATCTTCATTGCTCACTGCTGTGTGTGTCACTGCTCACTGCCCACTGCTCACTACTCTCTGCCCTCTGCTCACTGCCCACTGGCCACTGGCCACTGCCCACTGGCCACTGGCTCAACACCGCCTGATAGACCGTCTCAACCGCAATGCTTTCCATAGCCGTACGAGCTTCAAGCGAATCACGGGCAATATCACGGGAACGGCTCACCCCTTCAGCACAAAGCACCCGACTTCGACTCCCCACGGGTGCCGTCTTGGCGGGATCGGTAACTCCAAATATTCCCACGACCCCCACCCCAAGACCAGCCGCCAGATGCATCCCACCGCTGTCATTGGCCACGACGACCCGACATAGTCCCAATAGCGCCGTCAACTCGGTAAGTTCTGTCTCACCGGCCAGATTCATGGCGCCTCCACCAATGCCAACGGCAACCTCATCACAAATCGATCTGTCAGCCTTGCTCCCCAGAACCAAGACACTGCATCCCTGCTCTGCCACCAGTTTGCGCCCCAATACGGCAAACCGGTCAGCCGGCCAGCGCTTTGCCGGCCCATAACTCGCCCCTGGGAAAAATGCAACGCAAGGCCGGTTGCCCGGAAGCCGCAGAAGCGCCTTTTCATGTTCAGCTTTGGGAACAACCAGAAAAGGGGGTGACTCTAAACAATTGGGCGGAATATGCATGATCTCTGCAATTTCCAACGATTGATGGCCACGCAGCGCTGACTCGGATAATTGCACCGACTCAGTCAACATCAAGCGCCGCCCCTGCCCGGACCGGCCCCGCCGGCCAGGAATCCCCGCCAGCCAGGGAATCAAAGCTGATCTGAAAGAATTGGGGAGAATATAGGCAAAATCAAAGCGTCCCGCCTTCACCAGCCGGATGGTCTCCCGCATTCCGCCAAACCCCTTTTGCAGCGGGATCACCCCGTCAATTCCGGGGAATAAAGTCCAGAGTGTTGCCACAGAGGGCTTGGCAAGGATGGTAATATGGGCATGTGGCAGACGCTTGCGAAAGGCCGCCATCGCCGGCATGGCCATCACGCAATCACCCAACCAACTCAAGCTTACAACCAGCAACCGGGGAGTCCCATCAGACGACTCATTTGTAACAGATTCGGGCGATACAGGCATTGAAGTCCTCCGTTCCGGACAGAAGTTCGATATCCACCCTCAAAAAATAGACCGGAAGGTCATATCGGTCAAGACGGGGAAAACGAACCGCATCTTTCTCGGTGGTGATAATGGCTTCAGCCCCACTGTTACGCGCGCTGTTGATAACCTCAATAATCTCCTGCTGAGTATAGCGATGATGGTCGGCGAACTGAACCTTCTGGATCAGACGGGCCCCGAGATGTTCAAGCTCCCGCTCAAACCCACCGGGTACGGCAATCCCGGAAACAGCGCCCACGGTGAGTCCTTTCAAGAATGACAGCTCTTCACGCACAGTAGTGAAAACGTTCTTCAGGTAGCGTGCGCGATGAGTACATTCGATCATTTCCGCCTTCGTGTTTAACTTTCGAATCTCAGCTTTTAAGGCGCTGTTATCGCTTCCATCGCACTTCGTAATGAAAATATAATGGGCCTTTGCCAGATTTTTAACATCCTCACGCAACAATCCGCGCGGCAACATAAAGCCGTTGGCAAAGGGATTGCGGCTGTCCACCAGCACAATTTCCACATGATGCCGCAACGAAAGATACTGAAACCCATCATCCAGAATCAACGTGTCGCAGCCCAATCGACTGATGGCATATCGACCGCTTTTAACACGGTCTTTGTCCACCAAGACGGCAACATCCGCAAGATTGGACGCCAGCATGTAAGGCTCATCACCACCAAAGGCTGAATCCAACAGAAGTTTGTTTCCATCCGAAACAATGCGCGGAGGCGTGCTTGATTCACGCAGTAGAAGCTTGTTCACCAGACGGGTCATGATGGGGGCTTCCTTTTTCTTATAACCCCGGCTCAGAATAGCCACCTTACGCCCCCGACTCTGCAATGTACGGGCAAACACCTCTACAACCGGGGTTTTCCCCGTCCCGCCAACGGTCACATTCCCGATACTGATCACCTGACAGCCCAGGGTGTGGTGCCTGAAAATACCCTGGTCGTACAGAAAGTGACGCAGGCGCACAATGCCCTTAAACCCATACGAGGCCTGCCGAAGAAACCAGAGAAGCAGAAGAACACGCCAATCTTTGATCCGCGAGGTATCCTTCCGCTGGATCAAATCCACCAAAAATGTCTCTAAATTTTCTAACTGGCTTGATTTCACATGTTCTCCACAAAAACAGCGGGGCATGATGCCATTGACCGGCAATGTGAGTCAAGTGGGAGGACAAGCACTACGCCATCAGGTAGAGAGTCCGGCCTCATCCTGGTCGGCTAAGCCCTTGAGATACGTATAGCTCAGCGCCAAATTGCCGAATGGATCACGCCCATAACAGTCGTCCTGCTCAACGATAAACCATTTGCAACCAGCCTTTTCGGCGGCCTTGACGATTGCCGGCATATTGAGGTTACCCTGCCCGACGGCGGCGAAGCTGGGCTTATGTTCAATCACAGTATAGTCCTTGAGGTGAATCAGGGGCAGCCGGTTTTTGAGCTTTTTGCACCAGGCCACAGGGTCGCAGCCACCGTTCTGAATCCAGAAGGTGTCAATTTCACCCTGAAGATTCTTCTTACCACTTGTCTCATAGATCCAATCCAAGGCCGTCTTGCCCTCCACCGCCATCAATTCGATGGCGTGGTTATGATAGGTGAGCACCTGCCCCGCCTTACGCATCTTCTTCCCGGCGGCGTCCAGCTTGGTCGCCAGATCTAAAACGTTTTCAAGTTTTGTAAAATCTATGCCTGCCGGCCAGGGATAGGCCGTGTAATGGCAGTTCAGCTTCTGCAAACGCTCAATCACCCGACCAGTTTCATTGATGATTTTATTGCCATCCTCATGGGTGGCACAGCAAATCAGCCCCTCACCCTCCAAAATCCGATTGAGTTCGGCTTCATCGATGGGGCCCATTCCCGAAACCTGAACAGCTTCATACCCAATCTCACGAACCTTCTTCAAGGTCACGGCAATGTCAGCGGGGGTCTTAAGATAATCTCGAAGTGTGTACAATTGTGCGGCTACTTGACTAATTTTCATGCTTCTTCCTTTTCGTTGATTAACTCTCAAAATTACAACTGACCGAAATGCTAACAACAAAATCGATTTACTCCAAGAGATTCAAAAGCCCCAAAATCCTCGGTTACCAAATTTAAACACTGTCATCCCATAGGCGACATTTCATGATCAAAAAACCCTGTATTTGCTGATATTTTAGAACCGTTTGCGAGATTGTGATTGTTGAAATTTCTTTCGTAATCGTAATCATAATCGTAATCGTAATCCTTTCCGGGGCAATCGATTACGATTACGATTAAGATTAGGATTAGGATTTCTATGGGATGCTAATGAAATTTAAAAGAAAAAAGGGCTCGCAGGTACGCCATGTACCTACGAACCCAGACTGAATCAGATTTCTATTATACGCCTTCGAACGCAACCATCTGGTGCGCTTTAA
>JBAWZF010000048.1 GCA_037143175.1 bacterium | reverse complement strand
GCCTCACTCCGGCCCAGAACCCGACGGCACTACGCGCTATTTGCGGGAAATAACAATGAATGGCGCATCACGTCCTTTGACCAATCGACCTTTGAATCTTCCCTTACCTCACGAAATAGCCGGCGGGAATATCCGATCTTTCCGGATTTCAACGCATACGGCGTCAACCATGCAACAAGGTTATCCGTCATGTCTACGTAACGTTGCCGTCGTTTCTTGGCGGTTGCGGGGGAAACGCGAATTGTTTTAGCCTCAAAATCGATATCCTTCCAGTCCAGGTTGACCAATTCGTTTTCGGGACGAAGCCCCGCGAAGTATCCGATTGCCAGATAGGGGACAAGCTTTGATCGCTTCTTTTGAGTATCCAGTTTGGCGGCGGTATTAAGCATCGCACTCACTTGTTCAACGGTGTGGATGACCGGCAATCCCTGATCCACCACAGTGACCTCGATTGCGGCGGCGGGATTGTGTTCCGTGTATCGCCGCTTGACCGCGTGATTGAATAGCCCGGATAGTGCCACGCGATAGGCATTTCGTGTGCTGGGTGTGAATTTCTGATCATTTAACCAGCCTTCAACATCGGCTGTGCTGATTTCAGATATGCTTTGCATCCCGAAAACCTTGTCAAAGGCAGCTAGTTTGCCCTTGGCGTCCCTAATTGTACGGGGGCGCTTCCCTGATGCATCCTTGGCGGCTATGTACTCCTTGTTCACGTCAGCCAACTTCCGGGAAGCATCGGCAGTGGATGTGTGCTTCTCATAGAACCGCAAAGCCCGGAGAATTTTTGCCGTATCACCGTTCACTGTTGAAAAAGCGGTTGCGAGGTGATTTTGCTGGGCGTTCTCCAAGTTAAACCAATTGAATGCGGCCTTCTCTTTCTCGGCTTGTTTCTGGCCGACTAGGCGCGCAATGAATTCATTTCTTTTTTCGGTGGCCTTGTTTTGGGCTTCTTCTTTATTTTGGCAGTAGATGAAACGAGGATTGAACTTGGTGCCGAGATCCACCAGCCAAGTTCCGCGCCCTTTCCGTTCCCGTATTTTCGGTTCCCAGTTGGCACCACGTTCCCGCTTTATTTTCTGTTTCCGCGCCATAATTGCCTACCCTTCATCGATCGTCCGTATTGGACTCATGGTTTCATTTATGGGTGCAATTATGTTTCCATAATGTATCCAAATCAATATAAATCTTTATTATATTGGCAAAAAGTAAAAAGGTCCGTTTGATTTGTAATCAGCAGGTCATCGGTTCAAGTCCGATAGCTGGCTCCATTAAAAGTGCCGTAGACATTGGGTATTATACCGTTTTATTGGCATATTCTGCAAAAGGCGTAAGGATCGATAAGTACGCCTAAAACCTCAAATCCGACACGCAGGTGCAGCCATCACAATTCGTAAACCGTGGTTTCACCGCATCATGTCATGGCACGTCAATCTATTCTAACCATCCCGCCCGCCGTTTTGTGCGCAATCCGGAGCGCAGTCTTCGGATTCGGCCCCGGTGGGCCGTCGGATTGGCCAGCATCATCATCTGAGTGACAGTCGTCAGAGTTATCTCGTGCTATAGGGATATACCCCATAGCTCCCATTGCTGATCAAGTATAACTTACCGTCATGATAAATACACATAGACATCACTCAAACTCCTCGAAGAATGGGGAAACGGCCAGCGGACAGCCGAAGGCGTCACCTGCGAACAACATCCAAGAGGCAATCAAGACAAAACCGTCGCATGATGAGGTGGCCCGAAAGGCTTACGCGATTTATCAGGCGGAAAACTGTCCGCAGGGACGCGACGCGCAGCATTGGCTTCAAGCAGAAGCCCTAATGTTAATTTAGGGTAGGGTTACACCCTATTTTGCGCGCCCTGTTCATCGTTTATACTGTCTTAAATAAGGAACGAGGTGGTTTACTAAAAAGAAAAGGTCGAAACGTATCTGAACAAAGGGGGAGAATCTCCCGCAATAACAAAAGCAAGAATTGGATTCTTGGAGGAGTATTTATGGGATTTATCATAGGTGTATTAGTTGTAGTTATTCTCGTCATTGTTATTGCCAAATTGGTCTAAAAAAGGCGACATGGTATCCGCCCAAGCAATACAAGACGTGTATTTGGATATCCGTCAGCTCTCGAAAGTCTACCCCGGTAATCGGGGGTTGCTGGGGGCGAGTTTCAGTGTGGCACAGGGTGAGTTGATAGCGATTGTCGGGCATAACGGAGCTGGTAAATCGACTTTGCTCAAGCTTTTGGCAAACTGGCTGAATCCGGATGGGGGGCATGTTTCGGTGCAAGGCGTCAATCTCCGGGATCGACTTGCACTTATCCGGATGATTGGATTTGTCCCTGAGAGTCCCAATCTTCATGACGCCTTTTCGGTTGATTACAATCTAATGCTCTTTGCCCGTCTTTTCGTGGTGCCGGCTTCACGTGTTGAAGACACCCTGCGGGAATTTAAGCTCATACCCTTTCGCCGTAGTCCTGTGCGGACTTTGTCGAAGGGCCTGAAACAGCGGGTCAGCATCGGCCGTTCACTTCTGGCGGATCCGCCCATTTTGCTTCTGGATGAACCCACCTCCGCGCTGGATTTTGAAACGACCAAGGATATCTATCGTCTGATCCACCGTATTCACGCACTGGGGAAGACGATCCTTTTTACATCGCACCGCCCGGAGGAAATCAAATCCCTTGCCACGCGCATTCTTGTTCTGCACGAGGGGGTTGTCGCCTTCGATGGAGCCCCCGACGCGTATTTTCAATCCGCCTTTTACCAGACGTTATACGTATGATTCGCACCGTTATCACGCTGCTCATGCATGACCTGGCCGTCGCTTTTAAAAGCAAGACCATCTATCTTGTTGTTTGCATTCCTCTCTTTGTGTACGCGACGTTAACACTGGTTGATCCACCCGGAGCGCGGTTTGCCCCGCTGAACATTGCATTACTTCAAACCGAGTCCTATAGGCCTGTCTTTCTCGCAAGCATCAAGTCAGTCCCGAACCTGTTTGCCGTCCGCTGGGTTTCTAATCATGAGGCGGCAATAAAATTGCTCAACGAGCGTGTGATGGATGGAATCCTTACGCCTGACGTTGGTGATGCCTCGCGCCTTCAATTGACAGTGGTTAAACAGGCCTCCGCCGAAACTTTGATCATGATGCAACAACTGGCCGCCCTGCAAATTTCCGCCGAAGGTAAAGGCCCCGGCTGGATCGCAGCTGTAAAGTCGCTCCAGACAAGCTCACTTCAACGACAGACCCTGCCTACATGGATTCTGATGATGGTCCTGCTCGTCAGTTTTATTGTGTTGCCGTCCCAGGTTGCCGAAGAAAAAGAAAAACAACTGCTTTTGGGGTGGATGCAAACGCCTGTTCGTGAAATTGAATGGTTGGCATCCAAGCTGGCTTATGGAGTCGTCTTGATGCTGACAGCCATCGTGGCGCTTCAGTGGATGGATGGTGAGTTCTTTTACGTGTATGGAGTGAATTATCTTGTGATGCTGTGCACCGGCGGTTTCTGTTTCGGCGCTCTAGGGATCTGTCTTGGACTCCTGTGCCGTAACCAGGCCAGCGCCAGAACGCTGGGTGTCCTCTGTTATCTGCCGCTATTGCTGCCCGCAGCGCTGTCTGACATGTCGCAAGAATTAAGAGGAATTGCCCCACTGGTTCCTTCATACCATTTTTATGAACCGATCCGGGCGATGCTCCTTGAGGACAGCGGGCTTGTTTTTTATATACAGTCGTGGATCAGCCTCGTGGCCATCGGCTTACTGGCATGTTTCGCGTCCCATCGTTTGATCCGGAAACGCTGGTTGATGTAGGAATGGTTTTTTAATTCTTCCAATGGCCATGTTTTGATGTGGTAGGGTTATCGGCAGCCTGAACGGAGCCTGGCAAAGGAGCGTCTACCGCATATTTGCGAAAGTCCGGCATGATCAGGTCTCGGAGCAGCAAGCCGCCGTTCGCGTGTGGGTTTGCGCCTATGCGCCTTTCACCCTTTGGCGCCAGTTCGGCCAGTTCCGGTTTCAAATGACCCTGCTAATCGAAAAGCTCATCCGGACGGTAACTCCGCAGCCACGCTTCCAGCAATATAAGGTGTTCGGGATGGGTGAGGGCCTCATAGATTTCCTTAGCCCCCTTTCCATTGAGCGCCATCGTTCTTATGTTTTCATCGTAATCGTGGCTATCCACAATGGCCTTCTCAAATATGGATGGATTCGAGGTCATTCCCCGCAGTCCATCCTCCTCGATCAGTCATCGAAGTCCGCCACTGGCGATTAAGTCCCGTCTGATGTAGTCCAACCAGATGAACTGCCCGATACCTAAAAAACAACCGCGGGGTTTCGGTCCGCGGTCGTTTGGTCAGCATTTACCTGCTACCTGGTCCCCCAGTCGGTCAGTTGAGTCAGAACTTGATGACGTCTGAGACGCCGTCCTGAATTACAACCAACCTCAGGTCACCTTATTTATTAAGCATGCCGCGTGCCTAAACGGGGTGGGGGCGGGGTTTGACAAACTCCTTACATCCTCATCTTAATATTGTCGATATTTATCGGCGAAGTGTCAGGTAATTATCAAGATCAGCGGTGGCATTCTCATGGATGCGTCGGGTCTCGATTATGAGAGTCGCAATCTTAAGAAATAGCCCGATACAACTCTGCCTCTTATACTTTGGTTTCGGGCTATACTGAGCGGCGTTACGATAGGGTTGCACCTCATCGACGCAAGTCATACCGTTGCTATTCTGATCTACACAGATGCAACCTACACCCTGCCGCCAGTGACGATCAGGCCAGGGAGATAGTTAAAATAATTTGCAATATAATGGTTATTAGCTAAATTATAGGTTTAAGAGGACGGACAAAAGGTTGTCTTCGGAGAAGGGGAAACGTTTTCACAATGGGTGAATTGATGTGTGAAAGTGAAGACCCAGTGGAAAACAATACGGTAAACGCGGAAGAATATTATGAAGATCATTCGTTCAATTTCGATTGGGTTGATGTTAGGGCTAACCGGGTGTGCGTCTACTTCTTATCGGATTCACCCGCGACCGCCAGCGGTTGTCACGTGGGAAAAAGCTGATCTACTGATTTCAGAGGTTCGTATTCACTCTGCTAAGAGCTGTGCAACGGGGAAGGTGTTTGGCACTTTTTTTGCGCAGAATCTCGAAACCAATTTATTTGAAAGCTTGTGTCATGAATATGCTTTAACTCAGGGGCGGGGGATTTCCCCCAAGTATCGTTGTGTTGTGGATTTAACAACCAGTGTAGAGGCCCCTGGTAAGTGGTGGCTAATCCCGACTCTATGCTCTATGACGTTGGTGCCTTTAATGATTAATGTGGATGAAAAAGTATGGGGGCAGATACTGGTTTATGAAAAGACGGGAAATACTCAGATAATGGCTTGTCCCATCCCGGAATACAGTTCCAGAATGAGGCATAGTTGGTCAATTACGCCTCTGGGCTTTTGTGCGAAGCGAAAGGATGCAGATTTGACGGCTTCTAATTGGAAGGCGAATTCATCCTTAGAGTATCTTGCGATGGTTGACCGGGTGAATCGCCCTCAGTCGATGTTGTTACGGACGGTGCTGTCCGAAATTAATAAGATAGAACTCCCGGCAAACAGAGCCTCGCGCTGACGGGTGTTCCTTCGATGATCGTCTAGCGGTAGAGCGAATATTCGAAGTTGTGGAAACACTCCGGGCATCTGGAACTAACCGAAGTATTCAATCCACACTTCCCGGCGGCGGGGGCCGTCGAACTCCGCGAGGTAGATGGACTGCCAGGTACCAAGTTGAAAGTGGTCACTCCGACAGTGGTGTGGGGGACAAAGACCGTAATTGTGCCCGCCGCGATCCCACGCGCCGTAAATGATACTCCAAATGACACCACACTTTTTTTGACAGGGCATGCCCTATAGTTTTTCATCCCTGCAAGAAGTGTTGGATTTTTTGTTGGTTTTCCCTATTCTACTGGGCTGTTATTTTAACCCATTTTTGAGAAGGAGATATGTAAATGACTGAAAAGACCATGGAATTTAAAACCGAGCTTTCGCAACTGCTGCATCTGATCACCCATTCGCTCTATTCCCATCGTGAGGTGTTCCTGCGCGAACTGATCAGTAATGCCTGCGACGCCATCGATAAGGTTCGATTTGAAGCGCTGACGGACACCAGCCTGCTTGATGGTGACAGTGACTGGAAGATTTCGATTGCGGTTGATAAGGAGGCGAAAACGTTGACGGTTTCCGACAACGGCATCGGAATGGATGAGGCCTCGCTGATCCGGAATCTGGGCACTATTGCGCATTCGGGTACCAAAGCTTTTCTGGCGCAGCTCAAGGAGTCCGGAGGCAAGGATAATCCGGAGCTCATCGGTCAGTTCGGCGTCGGGTTTTATTCCTCCTTTATGGTGGCCGATCGCGTCACGGTCGAATCCCGCATGCACGGCGCACCGGCTGTTTGCTGGGCCTCCGAAGGAACGGGCTCGTTCACGGTATCCGAAGGAACCCGTGAAAAACGCGGCACCGTGGTGACGCTGCATCTCAAGGACGATGCGGCGGAATACCTCGAAGAATACAGGATTCGTTCGCTGGTCAAAAAATTCTCAGACTTTGTGGAGCATCCGGTGGTGATGGGCGAAGAAACAGTCAACACTCGCAAAGCGATCTGGCTACGGTCGAAGACCGACGTCACGGCGGAAGAATATAACGAGTTTTACAAGCACATCTCTCACGACTTCACTGATCCGGCGGAAGTGATCCATTACAGCGCCGAAGGAGCCATTGAGTTCAAAGCACTGCTTTTTATTCCTGAGAAAAAGCCGTTCGACATGATGAACACTGACCCCAAGGCCCGACTGAATCTGTATGTTCAGCGGGTCTTTATCAGCAACGAATTTGAAAACCTGCTGCCGTCCTACCTGCGATTTGTGAAAGGCGTAGTGGATGCCGCCGATCTGCCGCTGAACGTGTCGCGCGAAATTCTGCAGGAAAACCCGCAGCTGGATAAAATCCGCAAGAATCTGGCCTCGCGGATTCTTAAAACATTAGGCGACATGAAGTTGCAGCGCTATGACAAGTATCTGAGTTTCTATGCCGAGTTCGGCTCCCTGTTGAAAGAGGGGTTGCAAAACGACTTTGAAAACCGCGAGAAAATTGCTGATTTGTTGCTGTTTGAATCGACCGCCACTGAAGCAGGTAAAATGCGCTCGCTGGCTGACTATGTCGGAAACATGAAAGAAGAACAGAAAGAGATCATCTACCTCGCGGCTGAACATCGCGGCATAGCCGAAAATTCTCCCTTTCTGGAAGGCTTCAAGGCTGGCGGACAGGAAGTCCTCTTCATGCTTGATCCGATCGACGAATTCGTGTTGCCGCAACTGGGCGAATACAAAGGTAAAAAGTTTAAAGCGGCCAATAAAGGTGACCTTGGTAATGCGGATGCACTGAAGGACGAAAAGAAAAAGTTTGAAGGTTTTCTTGGATTTATCGGTGAAAAGCTGGCTGGCGTGAAAGAAGTTCGCCTTACCTCCCGGTTAAAGGAAAGTCCGGCCTGTTTGGTTGGAGACGAGTACAGCATGAGCCCGCACATTGAAGCCATGATGCGCCGCATGGGGCAGCCTGTGCCTCCAATGCAGCGCGTGCTGGAGCTGAATCCGGCCCATCCGGTTGTTAAAGCGGTGCAGTCAATGTATGAAGCCGACAAAGAAAACCCGAAGTTGGGCGAAAGTGTTGAATTACTGCGCGACCTTGCGCATGTGGCCGAAGGGTCTAAAGTGGATAATCCGGCAGTTTTTGCTGCCCGCATCGCTGCCTTAATGTCCCGCGATCTGGGGGCAGGTGGCTGATAACGGACTCCATGGGCGTCATCCCCTCATTCCAACCTCTTCGAGAGAGCTGTCCACAATGGTTTCATGTGCTTCATGTTTTGCCCCGATTATCAGAGGCACCGGATCAGGACTTCACAACAATCTTCATATCCTTGCTCCAGCCCCCTGCATCAGCCATGACTCCACGGTGACCGGCATCATACTCAAAGGTGAACGTAACCAGTCCCTTCATCCGGCCCTCTGCCTGGATACGGTAATTGACGATGATGCCGCCGAAGAAGGAGGGGGACTTGGGTTTCTCATGAAGGAGCAGGGAGCCCTCGAGAAGCTTTTTGGCCATGGGCTCAGGGATGTTCCAAAGACCTGTCTCCCAAAGCTTCTCAGCCACCATCGTCAGGCGGTTTTTGTGGTCTTTTTCAATCAGGTGGATTCGTTTGGATTTGGGGCTCATGGGGTCAGATCACTTTCAATGTTATCAATATTGCATAGAACAAAATATAGACAAGCTTACCATCAGGAGACTAAAAACGCGGTTTTTTTCGAGATTCCGCCTTTTCCCTGAACATACAGGGGCTCCGGCGGACAACCTTCGCCTTTTGCGAAAGTTGGTGGAGGCGGGGAGAATCGAACTCCCGTCCGCACTGGAGTCACCACAGCTTCTACGCGCGTATCCGATCAATAAATCTCATTATGACGGCTGCCGATCGTCAGGCCACCATCATAACCAGCGTCCACGTTAAGTTTCGCCCAGAGACCCGGTCACACAGTTTCTGAACTAACCTGCTGTAGTCGTCTCACTCCGCCTAGCAGGTGTTGGCGGCGAGACGTCGCAGTCAATTAAGCCGCGAGAGCGTACTCTGTGTTCGCTTTTATGTTTTTTCCGGAGATGATTAACGAGGCCAACCGGAGTCCTCGGCGCGCCACTGAGGCTTCAACCAACACGTCGAAACCAGTCGCCCCCATGGGTTTCCAATTCATTATGATAGCATGAATACAGAAGGGTGAAAGGGAAATCGATTCAGTCGAAGACCGTCGACCATCCGTAACTCAAGCCATAGGTGCCGAGCGAAGGATGGTGCACCCGGAGGGATTTGAACCCCCACACCTTTCGGCATAAGAACCTGAATCTTACGTGTCTGCCAATTTCACCACGGGTGCTCTAAAAAGGAGCGTTATAGGTATCAATCCCCTGCGTTGGTGTCAATAAATTTAGTCAGGAAACAGGTCTTCAAAAATCAATATGCGTTTTTCTGAGCGGAGAAGGTCCGGAGTAAAATCTTGAAATCCAGGGAAAGCGACCAATTCTCAAGGTAATAGAGGTCATATTTGATGCGTTCGGCAATGCTGGTATTGCCGCGCAGGCCATTGACTTGTGCCCATCCTGTCATGCCCGGTTTGGAGGCATGCCGCCAGATGTAACGATCAATATCGTCCTTGAACTTTTCAACAAAATGGGGGCGTTCAGGACGGGGTCCGATCAGACTCATATCGCCCCGAAGCACATTCCAGAGTTGAGGGAGTTCATCAATGTTTGTGCGACGGAGGAAAGAGCCCAATGCCGTTCGACGGGGATCATTTTCCACCGCCCAAACGGGGCCAGTCTCTTTTTCGGCATCGCTCTGCATGGTGCGGAATTTGTAGATGGTGAATTCTTTGCCATTTTCGCCACACCGTTTCTGCCGGTAAAAAACAGGGCCCGGCGAGGACCGCCTGATCAGCATGGCGAGAATGCCAAATAACGGAGCCAGAAAAAGAAGCCCCAAGAGGGCTCCGCAGATATCTTCGCACCGTTTTAGCATCTGGTTCCAGAAGGTGTCCAGCGGCCAACGACTAACCCCAAGTAAGGGAATGTCATCAACGGTTTGCATATCCATGCTGCCGGTCATAATCCGGAAGATATCTGGCACCATATTGAACGTGATCATGTTGCGTTCAGCCGCCAGGATAATCTCCAAAATGCGCTGATGCCCGATGGTGCTGTCGGAGAGAATAATCTGGTCGGCCGGATGCGTGTCGAGAATCTCATCCAGTTTCTCAAGTTGCCCGCAAATCTGGTTGGGAGAAATTTCAGGAACCGCTGCACCTGTATTGGTTTCGATAAAACCTATTACCGTTGAGCGAAGCCGGGGATCGGACTCCAGTCCACGCTTGAGATGGGCGGCCACAGTGTCCGTGCCGATGATCAGGATGCGTTTTTGGTTTGTCCCGCGCCGCGCGATAAAAAGCTCCAACCGGAACAGCAACCAGCGCTCGATTAAGACAAGCAGAAGAACAAAGCCAGCGGCTAGGGCGATGGTCAAACGGGAGAAGGGAGGGAAATCATCCGGGCGTATGGCAAAGGCAAGTGCCGTGGTGATCAGTATCCCCAACCCGATTGCCCTGATGAGTCTGGGAATTCTCCCGGGGAACCGTCCCTGCTGGGGGCGAATATAGAGTTCGAGTGAGCGGAAGATAAAGAGGAAGATGATGGTAGCAATGCCAGCACCCCAACCGTACATAAACATCAGGCGTGGGGGCATGCTGTCTACGGCGATCAGTCCACTATTGAATCGCAACCAGATGGCCACCAGGAAACCACCGAAAATCGCGAAGGCATCAACTAAGACGGCCAGCCCGCTGGCCAGCGCATCCATGGTGTCACGTGCTTTCAGAACCTACACACCTTTCTCAACATCGACGTGAAGCTTCCATGTGATCGCCAGCCAGTCCATAAACTGAGCCTGTTCGTGAGGGATGGTGTTGGCCAGACTTTCGCTGAGCACCGTACCGTAAATCAATTCACGGGCATCGTTATCGGTTATGGTCGTGAGAAACGTTTTCAGCGCGGTGCGTTCCGAAAAACGGCTCTCAGCTTCCTCTGCCAATTCCTGGAAGAGATCTTCTCCAATCTCGTCCACAATGGATTCAACTTGTGCGACCTCGTTATCGGTGATGTCCCGATCACTGATGACCGCGACTTCGGTCAGCGCTACCAACGCCAGTTTTTCATCACGCGACAGTTCATTGATTGTCATAAGCTCTCCCTATTATTGAAACATTTACAGGTTATCATCTTTTCTAAAGGACTGCATTAAAAGCCTTTTATTCCATAATTTTGATTTCAGTTTCCAACCGAACCCCTTGAGTTCGCTGGATAACTTCACGAATAATTTCCAACACGGCCAGCACATCCGAGGCGGTGGCGCCAGACTGCGTTACGATGACATTGGCATGATGAAGGGAAACGCTCGCTCCGCCCACGGTGAAACCCTTAAATCCCGACTGTTCAATAATCTTTCCTGCGAAATTACCAGGCGGATTCTTAAATATGGAGCCGGCTGATCGCAGGCCCTTCGCCCAGACGCGGTGCGCTGCTAATTCTTCATGTTTCCGGCGAATGGCATCTGAATTCCCGGGGTTTAGCCGAAACCCTGCATCAATCACGATCTGTCCGCGCAAAGTCGGGCAGGACCGGTATCCAAATTCGAGATTTTCGCGTGTCAGGGTGCATATCCGGTTATCGCGATCCAAAATACGAACCCAGGCAAGCACATTGGCGATTGAGCCGCCGCAGGCCCCGGCATTTCCCACCACGGCTCCGCCCACTGTGCCGGGAATGCCTTCTAGGAATTCGAGCCCGGTTTTCTGGTGTTCCTCAGCCCAACTGGCCAAACGTGCGAGGGGCGTTCCAGCACCGGCTACAATCAGATCACCGCGTTCCTCAATCCGGCGGAATGGCTCGCCGACAAGTCTGGCGACTACCCCCCGGACGCCCAGATCGCTTACGAGTACATTGCTTCCGCCACCGAGAATTTGCAGGGGGATGGTTTCCTGGCTGCACCAGATGGCAATTTTCTCAAGATCGTGTTCTGTGCCAATCTCCATCCAAAGATCCGCCCGTCCACCTACGCCGAGTGTCGTGCGCCCCGCCAAGGGCTCATTTCCTTTTACGATGGTAGCCGACAAATCAATCTGGCGGATAGCTCGTCCAATCAGGCTATGCAGTTCATCCACACGAACTTGCTTCAAGTCGTCCTGCGCCCATCGGGCGATTCGGTCTACATCACCCGCCCCGATGATGAGAAAGAGATCACCTATTCTGAGTTGATTTCGGCTATATTCCCAGGCGTCCCGCAAGGAGGTCGCAACCACGGTGCGAAGGTGGGGGCGCTTCCGGCAATGAGCATAGAGATCCCAAATCGAGCCGCCCGGGAGTGGCTTTTCAGAAGCCGCATAAACGGGACACAGCACGACTTCGTCAAGTCCTTCAAAGGCAAGGGGATAGTCGGGGCCAAGTGCCAGGGTTCTGGTGTAACGATGAGGCTGGAATACTCCGAAGGTACGGGGGCGGCCAAGCCGGTGTGCGGCCCTGACAAGGGCCGTGATTTCAGCCGGGTGGTGGGCATAATCAGAGACGACGACGACATCATCGCGGTCAATAATGCGCTCAAAGCGTCGACGGGGCAGAACGACTTTGGCCAGACTCTGACGAAGTTGATCTGGAGTTAATGCAAGTTCGAGTCCCACGGCCAGGCTGGCCAGAGCATTCAGGACATTATGCCGACCGGGGGCGGGTACGGTAAAAACGCCAAGGTCATGATTTCTCCATGACACCTGAAAGGATGTGAAAGTGGTGTGTTCCTGTAGGTGTTTCGCGTGGAGTTGGGCCGCGGGAGATAACCCATATGAAATGCCGTGCCCATGCTCGCCACAGAGTTTCGCGGCTCGCTCGTCATCCGCGCAGTAGATCAGGCATTTTTGGGTCTGCTGAATAAATGTCCGGAAGCAGTCTTCAAATTCCGTGACGCCGCTGAAATGTTCCATGTGGTCAAAATCAATGTTGGTAATGACGGCGATGTCCGGGTGATACAAGGCGAGGGTACCATCGCTCTCGTCGGCTTCAGCGATGGTGATGTCGCCTGAACCGGCACCTGCGACGCCCCCCAGGGGATCCACTTCTCCGCCGATGCAGAATGAGGGCTGGCGTCCAGCAGACGCCAATAGTTGGGCCGTGAAGGTTGAGGTGGTCGTTTTGCCATGGGTCCCCGCGATGGCAATGGACGTTTCTGATAGTTCCAGTAAAGCGGGCAACACTTCACCCCGTTTATAGATCGGGATGTTCTTTTGTAACGCCGCCTGAATTTCTGCGGAAGCCTCGGAGACAGCGGCACTGCGGATGACCCAGTTGACTTCGGGCGTGATGTGATCTGGAGAATGCTGATTACTGACATCAATCCCTCGTTCAGTGAGCCAGCCCGCCAGCTTATTCAGCATCAGATCACAGCCCGTTATCCGGAAGCCGCGGGCCTTGAGAAGCACGGCAAGCCCCGCCATTCCCACCCCGCAAATACCGGCCAGATGAATGGTCCCGGTTCCAGAGGCAAGCAAGTCACGCAGGAGTTTGCTTCGTTTGTCGTTGATATTGTTCATGACTCGTTCCCCGATTGGATTCACCCCTGTCGATTCCTTAACCGGGATAATCAGTATATCCCTTGGGGCCGGGAGTATAGAATGTCGACATATCTGGTGATGCCAGAGGAGTGCCTGTTTTGAGTCGCTCGACCAGATTCGGGTTGGCAATGAAAGGGCGACCAAAGGCCACTAAGTCTGCGGCCCCGCTTTGTAAATCCGCTTCGGCCCGATCACGGTCATAGCCGCCGGATAGAATGATGCGGCCCCCCGCAGCACGAAAACCATGACACATGGCCTGGACTGTAGCGGTCTCGGGTTTCGGGGCACCCATGGACGAGTGGTCGACGAGATGGAGGTAGGCCAGACCGAGTTTGCCTAGCGCTGCGGCTAATTCAGTATACTGCCCGGCGATTCCCGCATAGGCCCCGCTCATATCGTTGAACATACCGTAAGGGGAGAGGCGGATGCCTACCCGGTCGGCCCCAATGGCCGCAATGATCTCCGTCGCGACCTCACAGGCAAAACGATTTCGACCAGCGTGGTCACGACCATAGGCATCATTACGTTGATTAGAAGCTGGATCCAGAAACTGGTTGATCAGATAGCCGTTGGCTCCATGAATTTCAACACCGTCAAAGCCCGCAGTAAGGGCATTACGCGCGGTCTGGACGTATTCATTAATGATCCTCTGGATATCGCCCGGGGTCATCGCCCGGGGCATGTCGTAGGGCTGTTCACCTTGACTATCCGTCCAGATTTTCCCTTTCACGGCCACTGTGGAGGGGGCCAACAGTGCTGCGCCCGGTGGCAGGTTAAGCTTATTGCCCACCCGTCCGCCGTGCATCATCTGCAGGAAAATTCGTCCGCCCTGAGCATGAACTCCACAGGTTACCTGATTCCAGGAAGCAGTCTGCTCCACCGAATAGAGCCCGGGAATGCGGGCATACCCTAATCCGTTGGGGGACGGGGAGGTTCCCTCTGTTATTATCAAACCGGTGCCGGCTCTTTGGGAATAGTATTCAGCTACCATTGTGTTGGCCAAGTTCCCAACGGCTCGGGAGCGGGTCATGGGAGCCATGACGATGCGGTTTTTCAACTCTACTGACCCCAACTTGAATGACTCAAATAGTTTCATGGTATTCATTTTCTTGTTATTTTCAGTATGAATTTTAGCATGTATCCCATCATAGTCCAGACCCGTGATATATGGCTCGGGTCAACAGTATGTACGCATCGTAACGATCAGTAATACGATCACAATATCTGCATTGGCTGCACGGGGAGGGGCTGTTGGGTAATCCGGGCCGAAAGGCTTAACGTTTACTGGCGTTCACCAATGACGAGCTTGAGTTTGAATCCGGTGGGGGCTGAATTGACTGACAAGTTGGCTTGGCCCAATTCTCGAAGTACGGCAGCCGCAGTTCCTGCCTGGTCCAGCTTATCGCGAATTTCCTGAGAACCGTTGGATGAATCCAACATGGTTGCAAGCTTGGCGACTCCCGTCGCATTTTTAAGAGTTTGCCCCATTCCATTCAAATTAGCCCAGGCGCTGGCTGCTGGTAAGGCTGCAGGATCCAGTTTCCAGTCATTCCTGCCTTCACTATTCTGTTCAGTCAGGAGTCTTTTAAGTATCGCACCATTGCTGGCGATGATCAGCCAGTTGCCGCGAACCACGTAGACAACCCGCTCTTCCGGTTCAAAGGCACTGTAAAAACTTTTCTGGGAGTCCAGAATCGATGTGATCCGCAAGCCGCTTTCCGGCTCGAACGGGCCGGCCGTCAACTCCATCCCGAACTGACTGTTGAGTTTCGTCAATGCCTGATTGATGCGCTTGTCGGCTTCCGCATCACTCTGAATTTGCATACCCAACAGGAGCGTCGGAGCCTTGACCCCTTTTATCAGGCCTCTTAAATTCTTATTGATCGGCCCTCGAATCCGCCCGTTGTGGTTCTGATCCAGAAGGGCTACGAAAGCCAGGGCATTAGTCGGGGTCCCCGTGGTATCGGCCAGTTCACGTAATGTTTTGAGCAGAAGTGACGAAGGCTCTGCTGGAATGAACTCAGACGCCCAACTCAATGGCAGAAGTGCAGCAAAATCGGAAGTTTTACCGATAAGGTTCAAGGCGTTTCCGGTTCCCTCCGCTTCCTTCAGGTTGAGGGCAGGGGGGAGTTTTCCGGTTCCGCTCATCTCAAGACTGAGAGTTTCCGGCTTGATGTCCAATTGAAACGCCAAGGGATTCTGACTGGCTTCAAACCAGCCCCAATGGTGGGGTGAGCCGCCTAGCATTGTTTCTACCAGGGCGGGCCGTCCTGATTCAGAGACTGTATGGCGGTATGGATAATGCTCAGCCGATTCAAGAAGTGTGCGCACGCCAATCGGGTCTTCTGATACACAGGCCAGGATAAGTCCTTCGGACAATGCCAATGAAAGCCGCATGTTGGACTTCCCTATTTTCTCATGGCTCATCCAGATGGTCAGATTCCCATTATCCAGATAAACGGGTGTGAGCTCACGGGTTTTGATCCAAGCCATTTGCCAGCGCAGGAGGCGGCTTTGGGTTCCAATCCAGGAGGCGGCGATCAGTGCCGGTTTCTGCATTGAGCCCATGGCCGGGCTGTAGGCCACCACAGTCTGGGCCGAGGTGAGTTTGGTGATCCATTTTCGTGCGACTTCGTTTGTGCGAAGTGCGGCCATGGCTCCCTCATTGGTTTCTGCGGCCTTGAATACACGACTGAGTAAAGGGTTATTCACGAGTGCATCCCAGTCGCCCGCTAAATTTTGATGAACGCTCACCCAGGACGTACCGGCAGGAATAGCATCAAAAACCCGATCGGGCCGGTAGGGTACGTAGAATATCCACCAGATGCTGAGAATAACACTTACAATCAGAATCATCCAAAAGGCAATCTGGCGGGGATTTTTCATAACTTGATACTTCGGACGAGATCCTGGACTTTTGTCATGTTATGCCGGATGAGATAATCAGAAATTCCCTCTACCACTTGCAACGAGGTACGGGGTTCGATGAAATTTGCGGTTCCCACAGACACGGCGGAAGCGCCTGCGATCATAAATTCAATGGCTTCTTTAGCTGACGTAATGCCGCCAATGGCGATCAAAGGAATGTTCACGGCCTTGGCCGCCTCATAAACCAGTTTCAAGGCAATAGGATGAATGGCCGGACCACTCAGGCCCCCAGAAATATTGGCCAGAATCGGCTTTCGTGTCTCGATATCAATGGCCATGGCCGGGAAGGAGTTGATTAACGAAATGGCATCCGCACCGTTATCTTCGCAGACTTTGGCAAAGGCTCCGATATCGGAGACATTCGGCGCCAGTTTGGGAATAATGGGTAATTTTGTTTTGGCACGCACGCCAGCGACGACGCGCGCGGTGGAATCGAGATGGACTCCAAACGAACTGCCGCCCGCCTTGACGTTGGGACAGGAAATATTGATCTCCAGCGCATGAACGCCCTCGACCTTTTCGAACCATTCCGCCACAGCGATATACTCTTCAAGTGTCTTGCCCCAGATATTGACAATCACGGGCACATCATACTTGCGAAGAAACGGCATATACTTCTCGGTAAACCCTTTGGTTCCCGGGTTCTGAAGTCCGATGGCATTGATCAGGCCGCCGGAAACTTCAACCATCCGCGGGGTTTTGTTTCCCGCCCAGGGCTCCAGGCTGATGCCCTTGACCACGATCGCGCCAAGCTTGTTCAAATCAACAAGTTCGGCATATTCCGGGCCATACCCAAAAGTGCCGGAAGCCACCATCACCGGATTTTTCATCCGGATGCCGGCGAGGTTGATATCAAGAGTCGGTTTCATGTTAGTCATCCCAAATTACCTCACGCGATTCAAATATGGGGCCATCTTTGCAAACCCGCGCCAGGGTTTCCTGCCCACTTAGGCGGACCTTCTGCACACAGGCGAGGCAGGCACCCACGCCACATCCCATATGTCGATCAAGCGAGAGCCAGGCCTTCTGGTTCCCTTTGATGGCGCGGTCACCGACAGCCTTCAACATGCCGTTGGGTCCGCAGGCATAGAATTCCGGGAGCACCGAACCCATGCCGGCTTTCAGCCAGGCGTCCAGGGGAGCGGTTACCAGCCCTTTATCTCCCAATGATCCATCATCAGTGGCAATACGGACATCCCACCCGAGGGCCTTGAAGTCCTCCGCGAGAAGAATATCCACCGCCTTGGCGCCCCCCACAAACAGAAGGCCGCGTCGAGTCATGCGTCGTGCCAGAAAATACAAGGGGGCCACACCATAGCCCCCGCCAATTAATACCGGCGTGGTTCCGGGCTGAAGGGTCAGCGGGAACCCATTGCCCAGTGGGCCGACAATACTGACGGAATCACCTTCTTTGAGTGCCTGCATGGTTACCGTACCCCGCCCAACCGACTTATAGAGGATTGAAAGGTGTTTTTCCTCAACCTTGTAAATACTAAATGGTCTTCTTAACACCGCATCATGTAAACTCGTTATGCGGAGATGAACAAACTGTCCCGGAAGGGCCGAGTTCGCTAGTTCCGGCAAGTTTAAAGTGAGCACCCGGTAATAGGGGCCCATGGGGTTATGGCTGGCAACAGTTCCATTTTCAATACGCATAGTCACTCCCGACAGTTGGTCAAAAAACGCCTTTACCTTACCGACTGTTACCGACTTTCACAATTAAATCTGCGAGGGATTGGTCGGCACCAGTTGAGGCTCGTGCTTTGGCCTGTGCCCGCATTCTGTTTATTTCGCCGGAGGTGGTGGCGAGTTTACGAAGGTGTTCTGCCAGCAAATCCGGGGTGAGTGTGGACTGTTCCAGCATGATGGCTGCTCCGGCGTCCATCATGGCTTTGGCGTTGGCTTTTTGGTGGTCGCGGGCGGAAGTGGGGAGGGGAATGAGAATGGCCGGGATCCCGAATAGTGCGAGCTCGAGGCATGAGTTAGCCCCGGATCTTGAAATCGCCAGGCTGGTTTTTCGATAGACCGAAACCATATCAGAGCAGAAGCCATATACGGTTGCGGGGACGCCAGCTTTGCGATAGGCCTCCCTAACCGATGGTTTTGCTTTCTCGCCGGCAAGATGAATGGCCTCGACAGGAATCCTCGCTTCACCCAGAAGTCCCAGTGCCACGGGCACCATCTCATTGAGGTGCTGGGCACCTTGACTTCCCCCCATGGTCAGTACTGTGAAATGGGCAGGTAGATCACTTGGCACTGCGGCGGCCTCTTCCATTTGCTTTCGAATCGGAAGACCGGTCTCATGGATATGCCTATGCTTGAGATAGTTGCGTGTTTCAGGAAAGGTAATGGCAATGGCCGTGGCAAACCGCGAAAGAAAAGATATGGCTTTCCCCGGAATGACGTTGGCCTCATGCAGGATAACCGGAATTTTCAAATAACTTGCGGCAAGAACGGGGCCGAGTGATGAGTAGCTTCCCATAGCGAGCAGTGCCGATGGCTTTTGTGTGCGGAGAGCCTTCACGCTGGCGCGGAACGCACGGACCACCGTCAGAATGGTTTTGGGCAATCGGAGAGGATGGAATGAGATTTTGGCGGAATCAATGTTGATAACCTGCCCCGACCACGCGTGCCGGGTTGCGGCTTCAATCGCTTTACCGGACAACCAGAGCGCCACTTCGTGTCCGTTTTTCTGAAGTGCCAAACCGGTTGCCATTCCCGGAAACACATGGCCTCCGGTTCCGCCACAAGAAATACTGTATTTTGCCATATTATATAAACCTTGCCGTGATCCAGATCCCTGTGGCTAAAGCCATCAAGGCCAGATGAATCGGGTTGGGAGTTTTCGTCATGATTGTTGAAGAAACAGAAGGGATCACAAGCAGCGCCATCAAAACATCCAGGGGTTCCAGATGGAGAAAGAAACAAAACGCCGGGAAAAATAGTAACCCCAACAGGCCCGCCATCCACCCCTTCGCCGTCAGGCTGTTCCCGGGCAGCCAGGGAAGCAGGAGGGGCCCCAGCACAGAACCGTTTAACCAGGCTATCAGAAGGGTATTGGCAATAGGGGGGGCGCCTGCCTGCAGGTGTTCGAGGGAAAAGGTGGCGGACCGGAAACCGGACAGCAACACGGCGGCGATCATGATCGGAATCATGTTCTTGCCGCCTGCCACCAGGTTGCCGAAAACGTGAACCTTATTCACTTTGAGCTCAAAAACCATGGCTGAGATGGTGCAGATTGGAGCAGTCGAAGTCAAGAGTGGTGGCGTAACCAATAACTTGTTATATTGCATGTATATGGACGAACACTTTAAGCCAAAAGCACCAACCTTCCGTTATCGGATCACGGTTGCCTATGATGGGAGCGCCTATGCTGGTTGGCAGGTGCAGCCGAATCATATGACGGTGCAGCAACGCATTGAAGAAGTGCTGCAATACCTGACGGGTGAAATCATCAAGGTTCACGGTAGCGGGCGAACCGATCAGGGTGTCCATGCCGAAGGTCAGGTGGCCCATTTTGATCTCTCAAAAAAATGGGTATGTTGGCAGCTATTGAATGGCATGAACGCCAGGCTTTCACAGGATATCCGTATACTTAAGGTGGCCCGCGCCAAACACGACTTTCACGCCCGGCGCAGTGCTGTCAAAAAAGAATACCGGTATTTTATCTGGAATGCCAAGGTCATGAATCCGACCCGGCGGCATTATGCGGTCTATATCCGGAGACCCCTTGATGTCAAAGCCATGCAGGCGGCCGCGAGTGTTCTGGTAGGGAGGCACGACTTTGCCGCATTCACGGCCAATCCCAATCGCATTGTCGAAAGCACGGTTCGGGAAGTTTTTTCCCTGTCGGTCAAACGGGTTGGTTCACAAATTATCATTCGTGCGGCCAGCGAGGGCTTTCTCTACAAAATGGTGCGTAGCCTGACCGGACTCCTCCTGCGGGTAGGGGAAGGAGCTGTTCCTCTGGAAGAAGTGAAGGAGATCCTGGCATCTAAAGTCCGGACTGCCCGTGTGCCCACCGCTCCGCCTGAAGGGCTGTTTCTCTGGCGTGTGTGGTATTAAAATCAACTGGCAGCCAGCCGCTCCCTGATCAATACTGTTTCTCCTTATGGGCCGATCAAGATCGCCGATACGGGACACCCATCGGCTGCTTCTTTGCACGACCCCTCGACTTCTTTGGGAACCACAGCGCCGGATGCGACAGCTTTATCGCCTTCCATCTTGAACACCTCGGGACAGATCTGCTCACATAAACCGCACCCGATGCATAAATCCTGATCTACTTTTGCGTTCATACTTCGCCTCCTTTGTTACTAACGCTCCGCTCGTACGCCTGCCGCCCATACCATCGTTTGTGCCGGAATCCGCTCCCCGCTTTTCAACAGGACGTTGCTGCCATCATAGTCGCTCACAACTGCACCGATGGGATATGTCTGCGGCCCGATCATCCGGTACCGGCCAGCTGAAGTTCCTCCTCAAAATCTGGAGCCGGTGTTGCCGGTGGTGGAACCCGTCGTTGTGATGCCACCCGCCAGTGAGCCATCGCCTCCGGCTGTTGAATCCGAATCCCAGGTGGCACCGCCTTCCGAGTCAGAGCCAACACCGGCATCGCCTTCATCGGTTTCGCCAATGGTGGAAGCCGAAGTTCCGCCTCAAGAACAGGAGCCAGAGCAGAAAGAGTCCGGCAAAAGTCAGGCGAGCCAATAGGCGTTGGGTCAATAATATGCGTGTTTAGCAACGTATGATACTGTGGCGATTTGAAAACAATTGCATCGTTTGAAGAATACACATATAGTGTGGACGCAGGTTATGTGGAGATAAATGTATGCGAAACGTGACAATTGCCTTGGATGACACCATTTTCGAAGCAGGCCGATTATATGCCCGGGAACACCATACGTCGCTGAATGGTCTGATCCGCCGCCTGCTCCAACAAACTGTGGTACGCGAGCAGTCGAGGGGCGCGTGTGACGAGTTCTTTGCCGTGGCTGACCGGGCGAAAGGAAGTTCCCGCGGGAAGCGTTGGAGTCGGGAGGAACTGCACCGTGGCTAAAATTTTTCTCGATACCAATATCCTGGTGTACACCGTGGATATCCATGACCCCGTTCGATCTCAGCAGGCAAGGACGTTGTTGAAACAGGTTCACGACAGTGGTCAAGGGGTGATTTCAACCCAGGTGATGCAGGAATTTTATGTCGCCGTTACCCGGAAACTTCTGGTGGATCCCCTGGTGGCGAAACAACTCATTGATTCATTTCCCCCGATGGAGATCGTGCCGGTTGACGTAACCATGGTTCGGGAGGCTATCGATGCCAGCATCTTGAATCGGATTTCATTTTGGGATGCCCTGATTGTGGTGGCCGCACACAAGGCCAAATGCTCTGAACTTTGGACAGAAGATCTTAATCCCGGTCAATCCATTCTCTCTGTAACGGTGCGGAACCCCATGGCAACAAGGAGTGCACAAACCGTGAAAGAGCCTGGCGCCCCCTACCTCATCAGTCCCAAATCCCGCAAACGAATCTCCAGCCGTCCGTAGACCTTCTCAAGTCCAATTGAGCCAGAAGATTCTCAAGAGGTCGATGCCTGTGCCGGGGATGATTTCATCCGTCCGATTATCGTGACGCGGAACAAGGTGACAGGCTATTAGTATACTGCGATTCAGACACTGGGGAGGGGCTCGGGGGGTGCCAACCCTGACCGTTAAA